>SPDA01000045.1 GCA_004525155.1 Spirochaetales bacterium | reverse complement strand
TATATATAAGGATTATGAAGACGGCCGAAATGACGAGAAGAGGCATGATGGTTTTTACAAAATCGTTTATACGGTCCTCTTTTTTGCTGAAAATGTGGGAAAGATACAGGACCAGGGACAGTTTTACCAGTTCCGAAGGCTGGAAGGAGAAACCGCCCAGAAAAATCCAGCGCCTGGAACCCTGAATCACCCTGCCAACACCCGGAATAAATGTGAGAATCATCAGAATAAAGGAAGCAAGCAGAAGGAAGGGTATGAACTTCTTTATCGTTTCCAGCGGGATCCGGGAAACGAGGAACCCGAGGATGAAGCCCACGACTATCCGCAGGGCCTGGCCTTTCAGAAAATGATAGGCATCGTGAAAACGAAGTTCCCCGTAGTAGTAGGAGGCGGAGAAAAGGGCCGCAAGCCCCAGGCCCACGAGTATCACGATTATGACGAGAAGTACGGGGTCTCCCGAATGTCTGTTTATTCTTTCCAGTGTAAACCTCATAAATCTACTGTAACTTCAACGTCGAAAGACTCAAAATCGCGAAGAGACCGCCCAGAATCCAGAACCGGATGACCACCTTGGTTTCCGGCCAGCCCTTCAACTCGAAATGGTGATGAAGAGGCGCCATTTTGAACACCCGCTTCCCCGTAATTTTGAACACCAGGACCTGGATAATAACTGACAGGATTTCCAGCATGAAAACACCGCCCACAACAAAAAGAAGAATTTCCTTTTTTGTCATCAGGGCTATAACCCCCACTGCGCCTCCCAGAGACAGGCTGCCCGTATCCCCCAGAAACACCTCCGCCGGGTGGGCGTTAAACCAGAGGAAACCGACCGTGGCCCCTACCAGCGCGAGACCGGTAACTGCGAGTTCCCCGGCGTTGGCTATGTATGGAATCTGAAGGTAGGCGGAATAATCGGCCCTTCCCGTCAGGTAGGAAATAATGGCGAAGGCAAGCCCCACCATGATGATGAGACCGGAGGCCAGTCCGTCGAGTCCGTCAGTTATATTGACTGCATTGGAGGTACCCACAAGGAGAATAACGGCAAAAGGAATATAGAACACGGAAAGGTCGAGCACCGGGTTCTTTAAAAAAGGCAGGTACAGAAGGGTTGTATGTTCATGATCTTTCGTGTAGAGAAGGATGACAATAACCAGGGCAAGGATGAACTGGGCGGCAAACTTGAATTTCGCCTGCAGCCCCGTTGAACTCCGCCTGAATATTTTGAGGTAATCATCCACAAATCCGATACAGCCGAAACCGGCAATGGCGCCGACGGTAATCCAGGTGTAAAAATTCCTGAGGTCCTGCCAGAGCAGAATCGAAATAATGACCGCCAGGTTTACCAGAATACCGCCCATGGTCGGCGTACCGGACTTGACCAGATGGCTTTGCGGGCCGTCTACCCGGATTTCCTGCCCCGCCTTGAGCCTCCGGAGAAGCCTGATGACCCGCGGGCCGAAAAGAAAAGAAACCAGCAGGGCGGTGACCGCCGCGTAGGCGGAGCGGAATGTAATGTATTGAAAAATATTGAAGAAAGAGAAAAATTTTACCAGCGGATAAAGCAGTTCTTTTACCATTCCATCACCCTTGTTTCTGTTCGCATAACACCTCCATCAGCCTTTCGAGCTCCGTGGCCCTCGAACCCTTGAGCAGCACCAGGCTGCCGGGCTTGGCCTCGATACTGACCCTGTGTTTGAGAGCCGCAAAATCATCTGTCCAAAATGCCAGTCCCGGTCTTTCCTCTTCCATTATCTCCCAGGCGGCCCTGGCCTCGGTGCCGTAAAGCAGGACAGAATCCAGGTGCGCATCCAGCAGAAAACCGGCCGCCAGTCTGTGCAGGTCGCCGCTCCGTTCGCCAAGTTCCTTCATGGCGCCGATTACCGCTATTTTCCGGCCGTACCAGGCAAGCGATTCCATTAAAGAGAGGGCCCGCTTCAGACTCTCCGGATTTGCGTTGTAGCAATCCTTTATGACTGTCACGGGCCCTTCAATGACTTCTCCCCTCCCAGAGAGTGGTTGTACTGATTCAAATCCCTTTTTTACATCCTCGAATTCGGCGCCCAGGCTGCGGCAGAGGGTAAGGGCGCCCAATGCATTCAGGGCATTGTGTTCCCCGGCCAGGCGCAGCGTTATGGAGCCGTTCTCGAACTGCAGTCCAGTTCCCGAAAGGCCGCGTTCCTCAATACCCACAAAACCATCAGTATGGCCGGGACCATATGGTACCACCTTCCCCCGGACACCTTCGGAAAGATAACTGAAATAGGGTTCGTTTTCATAAATGAAAGCGGTTTCCCTGCCGGAAAAAAATGAAAATATTTCTTTTTTTTCTCTCGCTATATTGTCTTTAGAACCGAGAATACCGATATGGGCAGTACCTATGTTCGCGACAAGCGCGGCGAAAGGTTTAACGATACCGGCTATTTCCCGCATTTCCCCGGGTCTGTTCATACCCATCTCGAAAACGGCAAAGGAATGCTCATCCGTAACCTGAAAAGCGGACAGTGATACGCCGATATCCGAATTGAAGTTGCCCTGACTCACCATTACGGCACCCTTGCCCCGTAGGCCTGCGCCGATAAATTCCTTGGTGGTTGTCTTGCCGTTGGAACCGGTAACGCCTATCGTAATAACATTCTGTCTCCTCGACAGGTAATCCTGAGCGAGCTTCTGCAGGGAAGACAGCGTGTTACCGACGACGATCAGGGCCAGTCCGCCGGCTTCAAGAAGCGGCAGGAGAGCGTTCCTGTTCCGGCTGTAAAAAGCCTCTTCAACAAAAGAACAGACGGCTCCCTTATTGAAAGCCCCGCCGATGTAGCGGTGTCCGTCGGTCCTTTCCCCTGGCAGGGGCACAAAAAGACTGCCCTGTCCGCAGGTTCTGGAATCGATGCTGACAGAATGGAAGACCCCGGATTTTGCGCCGGCCAGTTCACCGCCGACGGTTTCGGCGGCGGCTGAAAAGGAGAAGAGTTCCCGGTTACTCATTGCCTTCCCCCTCCCCGGCAGGAACAATTATCCGGAGAGTCCCCTCGGTCACCGTTTTCTTCAGGTCCAGTTCCTTTCCCGCGAGTTCGTCAATTCTTCCCGGCGACTGAAGCACGCCGATGCCCGCTATAATCCGCTTGTTGTTTTCGAGCAGATCCTGCTGTTCCGCTTCCAGAAATCCAATTTCGGTTTTCACCTGCCGGTAGCGGAAAACCTGATACACATTCATGAAAACAAAGAGAGGCACCAGACAGATAAGGATAAGCAGCCATTTCTTTTTCATGCTTCCTTATCCTCCGCCGGAGCACCCGCCGCCGGCGTCCCCGCCGACGGCATCTTTTCCGCCACACGGAGCCGCGCGCTGCGCGACGCCCGGTTTTCCCCGATTTCCCGATCCGACGGGAAAAGGGCCTTCTTGGTCACTATGGATACGGCCGGCTTCCCGCTGCAGGTACACCGCGGCTGTTCCGGAGGGCAGACAGGCCCTGTTTTTTTCCCGGAAAAAGCGTTTCACTATCCGGTCTTCAAGGGAGTGAAAGGAAATGGCGCCGAGGCGCCCGCCCGGTTTCAGCACATCCAGGGCGCTTTTAAGTCCGCTTTCGAGCCGCGCGAGCTCGCCGTTGACCGCAATCCGCAGGGCCTGGAAAACCCTCGTTGACGGATGGATTCTTCCGTGCCTGTAACTTGCCGGTACCGAGTCGGAAATGGTCTGAACCAGTTCTGTCGTGGTTTCATAGGGCTTGAGCCTGCGGGAAGCCGCAATTTTCCTCGCAATCTGTCTTGAAAAACGCTCTTCACCGTAGGTAAAAAACAGGTCCGCAAGCTCCTGTTCAGGGTATTCGTTGATTATATCTTTCGCGGAGGTTTCAAGCCCCGGTTCCAGCCTCATGTCGAGGTCCTCATCCCGGGCAAAAGAAAATCCCTTGCCGCTCTGTTCGTAGTGGAAAGAAGATATGCCCAGGTCAAAAAGGATACCCTCCGGGGCTTCGAGATCCGCCGGATACGATTTAAAAAATGCATTAAACCACATAGCATAGTACTGAATACGTTCTCCGAAAACGGCAAGCCGCCGTTTTGCAACCTTCATAATTGTCGTATCAGCATCCAGGCCGATAATCCTGATCCCGGGCAGCCGCTCAAGCAGCATTTCCGCATGTCCCCCTTCACCCAGGGTGGCATCAATGAATAGTCCTCTGCCACCGGGAGGCTGAAGCAATTCGAAAACTTCCTCCCTCAATACTGAATAATGGACGATATCCTCTCCGGAAATGGCTCATCTCCTTTAAAATGACAGAATTTCACTGTTCCTTTCAAATACAGCATCCAGGTCTTCCCCATTCTGATCGAAGTAGCTTTTATACTCCCCCTCATCCCAAAGCTCGATGCGCTTCCCCATACCGCAGATATAACAGTCTTTCTGCAGGTTCGCGTATTCCCGGAGGGTCTGGGAAACCATGATACGGCCAGACTTGTCAATTTCGACCTCCTGGGCGGGAGCGATGAAATGCCTCTGAATTCTTCGGGCATCCTTGTGGAAAACATTGACTGAATCCATTAATTTTTCGGAGATTTTTTTCCATTCCTCCACTGGGAAAAGCCAGAGACAGGCATCTACACCCTTGGTGATCACGAGCACATTACCGGTAATGGAGCTCCGGATTTTGGAAGGTATGAAAATTCTCCCCTTTTCATCGAGAGAATTCTTATATTCCCCAGTTATCACCTAATATCCCCACAAATCACTATAATTCCCCACTTTTACCCACGTTTAATTATCAACGTATACCCATTACGTCGGATGCGCAACAATTTTTTTAACGTAAAAAGAAAAAAAAGAGACTTTTTTTTCCAAATACTCAACGTACGTTAAGTAAAATAATAGAATCTATGCAACTTTAAGCAAATTAAGTATATTAAGAGAAGAAAAAGAGATATCAGGAGGACGTCTTGTCATTGTATAGAGTGCATTTTAAATGGAAAGAAAAAGAGGTGGAATTATCAGCACGGAAACTGGATTTGACCCACCCCTACTTTGTTTCCATAAAAGATCTGGTGTTTGATTCGAAACCGCGGCTTATCATAGATCCCTCCCTGGATGAAGTTCTAAAAACCTTCGGATCCGCCCATCATCTCATGATCCCTTTCCAGACCGTATCTCTTATAGAGGAAATATCAGAAAACAAGGAAGCGCCGGAAAAAAAGGTTATGCCCTTTACTCTCGTAGAAAACAATGAACCTAAAGAGGATAAAAACCGGCCGGAATGACTATAACGACCTCTTTCATTGTCTACCCCGAGGGCGACATTCAGGAAATTCCCCACAATCTGCGTGTAAACCAGGTTGTCGATATTAATGGATTTCCTCTAAAGCTGCCCACGGGTTCGACAAAAATGATAGCCTTCCGCGTCTTCAGGGTTTCTTCAGAGGAAAAAACAGGGGAAGTCAACAATTTTCACTACCTGGAATTGTTAAACACCAGTGAACTGCGTGAATACCGGAATCCTTTTCCACAATAAATCAAACCAGAACAAGACGGCCGGGGCCGTGTTATTCAGCAAAAAACCTTTTTAAGGTATGCGAGATCGATTTCCGGATATACGGGATATGCGGTCAGCAGTTCGTGTACCCTTGCGCGGGCTTCATTCCCCGCCTTTTCATCCATGGTGTAGAGTGATTTGCTGGGTCCGTCACCCGGCTTGTTTTCAGGTTTCACCGAACGGAGCACGAGCCCTATAATTTTGGCAATTTGCTTCATTTCGGCCGTTCCCATACCCAGGGTCGTCAGCGCCGGCGTACCCATCCGGAGTCCGCTGGTATACCAGGGACCGTTGGGATCGAAAGGCAGCGAATTCCTGTTCAGGGTGATATTGCAGTCCCGGAGAGCGCTCTCTCCCTGCCTGCCGGTGATGCCGAAGGGCCGGACGTCGATAAGAAATAGATGATGGTCGGTGCCGCCGGTCGTAACCTTGAGCCCCTCTTCCATGCAGGTCTGGGCAAGGATGGCGGCGTTCTCCACGATTTTTCTGGAATAGGCCTTGAAATCGGGGGTGTTCGCCTCCCGCAGGGCAACGGCTTTGGCAGCCATCATGTGGGGAAGGGGTCCGCCGATTACCAGGGGACAGCCCTTGTTCACGGAATCCTCGAATTCCTTGACGCAGAGAATCAGGCCGCCCCTTGGGCCTTTGAGAGTTTTATGGGTCGTACTGGTGACCACATGGGCGTACGGAATGGGATTGTGTTCGCCCTGGAATACCCCGCCGGCCACCAGCCCGCCGAAGTGGGCCATGTCCACCATGAAGACCGCGCCGACCTTGTCCGCTATGTTCCGCATTCTCGCGAAATTGATATGCCTGGGATAGGCGCTGTAACCGGCCAGAAGGATAAGAGGCTTCACTTTTACCGCCATCGCCTCTATTTCATCGTAATCGAGCAGCCCCGTGTCCCTGTTGACTCCGTAGGAATAAGAGTCGAACATTTTGGCGGAGATGTTGTGCCTGTAGCCGTGGGTCAGGTGGCCGCCGGAATAGTAATCCATGCCGAGAAGCCGCTGGTTCCCCGCGAGCCTGCGCAGTTCCTGCCACTGCGGCTCCGTCAGCTTGGACGGATTCGATTCCCCGAGGGAGGCGTAATAGGGCATTTCCACCCTGGTATTGAGGATTGCCCAATAAGCGATCAGGTTCGCGTCCGCGCCGCTGTGGGGCTGTACATAGGCGTATTCGCAGCCGAATACCTCACAGGCCTGTTTGATGGCGTAGCTCTCGATATCATCTATATTACCGCACCCCGCGTAGAACCTGTGATGGGGATACCCTTCCGCGTATTTGTCGGTCATGAGGTTTCCCATGGCGACCTGGGATGAAATAGACGAGTAATTTTCGCTGGCAATGAGTTTCAGATTGTTCCGCTGGTCTTCCAGTTCCTGGACGATGGACCGCGCAACCTCCGGGGAACCGGTGGAAACCATGGTCAAATTAGCGAGGTAGGCAAGAAAACCCGGATGTATTTTTTCCACGGGATGGTTCATTATATACTGTGCAAAAGCATTGGTTGCCACGGAGATCGCTCCTTAAAATCAAAATTAATAAGCTGCATCATACTGAGGATAGAAACTCTTTTCAAGCCTGCACAGGGAAGAGGGCGGGCGGATCACGGTTTTTTGCGCGTAGCTCAGGAAATCTTGTTGACCTGCAGTTCATCGTGCAGCCGCAGGAGCCGCTGCGCCAGGAGACGGGCGAGAAAAATGCCGTAATGGGGCTGGTTCTTGATGGCCTTGAGAAAATCGTCCCTTGAAATTTCTATAAGAATGCACTTTCCCTGGGCCTTGACCGTGGCTGTCCTGGTATTGTTTCCGAGGAAGGACATCTCCCCCAGGAATATATCCTCCGCGGCAAGAGTGGAAATATGTTTGCCCTTTTTGAAGATTTTGAATTTCCCTGTAACGATATAATAGAGGTAATTCGACACCTCCCCTTCCCTGAAAATAACCTGGTTTGTGGTAAAGGTTATTTCTTTCTGGTCTTTGAATACCCTGGGGATCCTGTTGGCGGTATTGAGAAGATGCGATACTTCAAAGGTCGCGCAGTTGCCCTTGTCATTGTAGGAAAGGTTCTCCACGAACATTTTGGTCATTTGAATGCCGTGCCCGTGCAGGGGCAGCTCCGTGTGCTCGGAAATGAGAGCGGGTTCCTCCTTCCACTGAAAGCCCTCTCCCTCGTCCTGAATGGTAATAAATGACCGCTCCGGCATTATGGTGTAGGAGAGAAACACGTGCTTCTTTCTGACGGCGGGATTTTTGTTCTTCTTTTTGATGAGTTCGATAATGTCCCCGTTGGTTTCCAGCCACTTCGATTTTTCATCGTAACTTATGCTGCAGTTGCCGTGTTCAATGGCGTTGAGCAGCAGTTCGATAAGAGCCACGTGGAGCCGCTCCTTTCCCTCGGCGTCGATGTAGTTGGAGTTGAACAGGTAATTCGTTATAAGATTGGTATAGGTCTTGACGTCGAAGGGGTCGTTGTCCATGGTAAAGGAACCGGACATGTTCTCGATGAGGCTGCCCTGGATATAACGCTGGAAGAGGAACTGCCGATTCTCTTTGAGGATTTTAAGAAGCCTCGGAAAGGTGGCGTCGAATTCGGTGAGCCTCAAGGTACTCAAAACATTCGAATTGGGCATGCGTTCCAGGACCTGGTGTTCGTCCTCCGTATTGTGAATACCGATAATGCCGCCGTAATGGAGCCAGGAATCGTTTTTTATGGTTTCCAGGATGGAAAAGATGTCTATGTCCTTTTCCATGAAATTGAGTATGTTGAGCTCGGGCAGTTCATACTCGAGATAGTCGAGAAACTTGTTGCGGCTGTCAAAGAATACGGGAATGAATCCGTTGCCGTATTTCTTGCAGATGGAAATAATCTTCGTGTTGAGTTTCTTGTTAGTGCTGAATACTGGTATCATGTTCATATACTATTCCGGCATACCCTACAAAGGATTCCGCCCTGTGTACATCCAGGCTAGTACTGTAGCCTAAAAGCCGGCCCTTGTTAATACCGAGTTTTGCGGCAAAGGCGGATGCCGCCGCAGCCCCGCCTGCAGAACAGGCGGAACGCTCCTTTACACCCAGTTCCAGGGCTTTCAGGGTATTCTGTTCAAGGAGGGCATCTATAAACATCCTGTCATTAACCTCCCGCACCCATCTTTCCGCCTTCTCTCCGGAACCCTGCGGCGAAAATCCGTAGGATGCTCCGTAATGGGTCAAATCCGTCGACCCGAGCACGGCCGTCGACCTGCCGCCCGATTTCGCATAATCCGAAAGAATCCCGCCAAGCACGGAGGCGGAAGCGGAAGGAGCGGCCCTCAGCCACAGGACCCGGACTTCCGGGAAAAGGTATTGTATAAGGGGAAGCTGTATCTCAACCGTGTTGTCGGGGCTTCTGTCCTCGGTGATGTCCGCCCTGCTTCGCAGGAAATCAAGAAGGGTACTGTCGGCCTCGATTATCCCCATCGGCGTTTCATAACCATCCTCGAAGGCCGCGTAAAGTCCGCCGCCCGCAGGCAGATGGCCGCCCACGACAGCTATCGTTTCGACATCAGAAGGGAAACACCGGAGCACATTGAAACTTAAGAGCCCGGAAAACATCCAGCCGGCGTGAGGCGCAACCCCGGAAACCGCCTTTCGGCCCGTTTTGGAAACACGGACATGACCTCTCTCCCATCCGCCAAGAAGTTCCCTAATCTCATCGGCCCTTCCGGGATACCACCCCTGAAGCCGGCGTTTCCGAATATTCATCCCGCCACCTTGCTACATGGTAACAAAAAAATATGAAAAAAGTATATACCTACAGTTAAAATTTCCCGTATAATAAAGATATGAACAGAAAACTGTATCTGGCGTATATACTTTTCAGCCTCGCCGCCTTCTGCGCGGCTACAGGCCTTTCCGCCTACAGGTTTATTCATGTTAAAAACATGAACCTCGCCGAGGCTGTTAATAAAGCCACGTCCTTCAAAACCGCCGTCATGCAGACCTATCAGGTTTTCGGAAGCCTTGAATCCCCGGAAGCCCAGGCCGATCTGAAAAGGACCATACTCGCCTCTTCAATGATAAGAGTTGCGGC
>SPDA01000272.1 GCA_004525155.1 Spirochaetales bacterium | reverse complement strand
TTCATGTCCCGGAACATACCCGCGCCATCCATGAGAACATTTTGTATGCCGTCATTATGTCCCTGATTTTCCCGGGGTTAGGCAGCCTTTTTCAATCAGCGAGATCCATTGCCGGGTAACGGTATCTATTGAAAATCGGGCGCGGAAGGCAGGCAGTCCAGCCCGGGTAAGTTCTTTCATTTCCCCGGAATGTTTCCATGCGCGGGTTATAAAAGCGGCCGCCTCAGCCGGGTCCGCGTGCAGAAGCCTTGTTTCACCGTCCATCACGGCCCGGCTGTTTTGCAGTTTTAAATGCGGAGGGGATATCAGTTCCCCGGGCCCCTGGCCGGCCTGCGCGATGACAGGAATACCGCAGGCCATGGCTTCGATGACAGGTATGCAGAACCCCTCCCACTCCGAAAGATTAATGTAGGTGTCCATCCTGTTGTACAGATGCATAAGCTCCCCGTCGCTTAAGTCCGCCGTGATTATCTCCGTTTTACCGCGGAGGTTAAAAGCGTCCGCCATGGCATCAAGATCTTCTCCGTCCCTGGAACGGATGACATCAGTTTTGATGAGGAGCTTTACGCCGGTTTTGTCTTTTGCGAAAAGCGCGAAACTTTCAAATATTCTGCGGAACTGTTTACGGGCCGTATGCGCAGCCACTGTCCCCAGGGTGAAGAATGTGTCACCGGCGGTTCGGCTGTACTGGGCGGCAGAGGGACGGAACAGAGACGTATCGACTCCGTGCGGTATTACCGGGCCCGGCCTGCTGTTTCCCCCTTCCGCAAGGTAGGCGGCAGTCTGCCCGGTAAGGGGCACCCAGGTCCAGGAAACCGGTGAAGCCTGCCGGCAGGGTTTCGAATACTGGGCCCACAGATACACGGGGCAGGGAAGATCGCCGGACAGCCAGGGAAACTGTTCGGGATAGCCCAGGAGCACGGCTCCCGCGCAGGAAATATCGGGCTTATCGAGGGGACCGGCGAGGGCTGCTTCGTAACCGCAGGTTTCCAGGCCGGACTTGAGGATGGTGAGCTGGCGCATGTAGGAGGATCTCCCTTCTGCAGTCAGCCCGCTCCCGAGATGAATGAGCGGCACGGGCTATACGGGGGCCTGGCGCGCCGTGAGAAACCGCGCCAGCTCGTCTACGGCGAAATCCGGCAGCCGGACAATTTTTCCGTCCCTGTAGGCGAATACCTCCCTGCCTTCTTCAAGCACCGTACCGATGACGGATACCTTAATACCCGCATCCTCAAGGGCCTCTACCGCGCGCTGGACCGAGTCTGGGCGCAGGCACAGGAGAAGACTGCCGGAGCCGATAAGGCCCAGGGAATCGATACCGCAGATGCGGCAGATTTTTTCCGTCAGCCTGCTCCCGGGAATCCTGTCCATGTCTATGCGGAGGTTATGCTTCCCAACTTCTGCGAGTTCTCTTAGAGCCGATACCAGGCCTCCTTCCGTCACGTCATGCAGGGCGGATACAAATCCCGCTTCCGCTGCTGTTTCAGCCTCCGGCCGAATGCTTAAGAGGGAGCGGTAATTCCTGGCTTCGGTCAGTTCCTCCGGTGTAAGACCGCAGCCGAGCAGGTAGGATGGAATCTCTTCAGCCAGAATCGCGGTACCTTCCACTCCCGGATGCTTGGTAAGGAGTACCAGGTCTCCGGGCCGGACGGAGTCCTTACGGATAAATTTTTCCTTCTTAACATATCCGAGCATGGTGCCTGCCAGAACAGGCCGGGTTACCGCGGTCGTTATTTCCGTGTGGCCGCCGCAGAGCTCTATACCCTGCTCCACGAGTACCCCGGCCAGGTCCAATGCCGCTGCTTTTATCCTGCCGTAGGTGGTGCCTGGCGGAAAAAGCATGGTGGCTGTAAAATACCTGGGAACAGCCCCGGTGCAGGCAAGATCATTGGCGTTTACCACTGCCGCGTAATATCCCATTCGGGTTTCCGTAAAGGTTATGGGGTCCGATTTTACCGCCAGATAATCCCCGGTTTCCGGATTAAGCACGGCGGCGTCTTCGCCGGTGCCTGGTCCGGTCAGGAGAGACCTGCCGCCGGGGGGCTGCATTGATTCGATCCGCGCCAGAAGGTCTTTGAGCAGACCGGCAGGGAGTTTCCCGGGAAAAAGGGGAAGGTAATCATCCAGTGTTTCACGCAGTTCCGTGTAATTCCGGACATGATGATCGGGCGCCGCTTCCCTGAGCCATGGCACATCCTCCGCGGACAGCAGGATGGTAAGAATTCCTGCGCTTTTCCCAGCCTGGATATCGTAGAGAAAATCACCCACCAGGGCCAGCCGCTCGAGGGGAAGCTTGAGCATTTCGGCAGCCTGGAGAATACCGTCGGGTTCGGGTTTGTTGGCCGCCACATCGTCCCTTGTCAGAATAATGCCGAAATTCTCAGGCGTAAGATGATGAAAGTTCGCGAGGGATCTGTCCAGGGCGGCCCGTGTGTTTCTTGTCAGAATGCCGGCAATAATTCCCCTGGCTGAAAGATGCAGAACATAATCTTCGGCGCCAGGGTACGGCCGTGATTCAGACGCGGCTTTCAGCTCGTAGGAGTTGAGGATGGCCCGGGAACGTTCCTGTTCCTTAGGGTCTTTCAGGGTCCGGATGTGCTCGAGAATCGGCTTTCCGGGATCGATGCCCAGGGCCCGGCGGATTTCACCGAAATCCAGGGGCCCCGGCTCAGTCAGAGTACCGTCGAAATCGAAAAGAACAGCGTCAATTCGCGGATAATGCATGATCCAGGTAATACTTTGCCTGGGCGCCGGCTTCGCTGGTTGTAGCCAGTTCGAAAGCTTTTGTCAGTTTCTGTTTTGCCTGGACAAGATTTCCCTGCTGCAGCTGAGCAATACCTTCCATAAGAAGAATGGATTGGTAGGTATCCGGCGAACCGGAGGAGGAACCTGTAACGTAGGTGGATAGAAAATCGGAGGCTTCCGAGAAGGCACTCGATTCCAGGAACAGGGAGCCTTTAAGCAGGTACAGGTCTGTATAGTAGTAATCAGCCGGGGAAAGTTTTATCTGATTGAGCTGGTTGAGCGAAGAAAGGTAATTACCGGTCTGCGAAATCGTGTAGGCAAGATAGAACCTCACTTCGTCTTCTTCCGATTTTGTTACAGCAGCATCGAGCCCGTATTCAAACATTTCCACAGCTTCCGAAAATTTTCCCGCGCCTAATAGTTCTTTGCCGTCCTCAAGGTACTGGGCCGCGTCTTCCGTAAACCAGGTCACATCCTTGCCGGGATCGCTGGCTTCGGCGGCGCGTACTCCTCCGACGGCGCTGGGACCGGAAACCGCGCTGCGGGCCAGGCTTTTCAATTTGTTCTGAATTAACGGAATGGCTCCTGCCTGCTTGACTTCCTTGGCCTGTTTTAACAGGCTTTCGAAATTGTAGGTGCCTTCCTTCAGCACAAGAATGGTGACCTGGTCATCGCTGAATTCCGCCTGAGCGCCCTTTTCAAGTTTAAGGACCGCGTTGTTCGAAATTTCATCGCCGGGATATAGTTCCAGCCAGGAGCCTCCCTCTTTCATGTAGACCTGGCCTACTGTGTAGATAGCGGTAAAATTTTCACTGAAAGCAATGAATGGAATGAAAAGTACGAGCATTGAAAGGATAAAACGTTTCATAGTTATTAATAATATCCCTTACCAGTCAAAATATCAACAACGATTGGCATTAATAAACATTGAAGGTATAATCATGATTCCATAAAAAATATGAGGTGATAGCATGCCCAGAGTATTGATCCTGTACCATTCAAAGACCGGAAATACGAAAGCCATGGCGGAATTCGTAAAAAAAGGCGTGTTGCAGGAAGGTATAACGGATGTCCTGTGTAAAACCGTGGAGGAAACGAATCCCGAAGAATTACTCCATGCCGAGGGAATTATTATCGGGTCTCCAGCCTATTACGGCGGTATGGCCTGGCAGGTCAAGAAATTTCTGGATGAAAGCATCAAATATCATAAAAAACTGCAGGGAAAAGTCGGAGGAGCTTTCACCTCATCGGGCCTTACCGGGGGAGGGAACGAGACAACCATCCAGGATATTCTCCATGCACTGCTCATCCACGGCATGGTGATTCAGGGTACGGCTTCCGGCGATCATTACGGGCCCGTATCCATAGCCGCCCCGGACAAAACCGTGGAAAAAAACTGCGAAAACCTCGGCAGACGCGTGGCAGTGCTGGTCGACAGGCTTTTCGGCATTAATTCGTTGACATGAATTAAACATTCCCGTTATTATAAAACGGACAATCTAAAACTTTCCTGGAGGAAGATCGTATGAGTGAAGCTATGGACATCAAGAATTTCAATATCGCGGAAGCATTCAAACTCGCCATATCCGTGGAAGAGGAAGGCTTTAAGTTCTACGATGACATCGTGAAAAATACGGACAACGTAAGGGTGAAAAACGAGATTGCTTATCTCAGGGACGAGGAAATGAAGCACAAGGCCTTTTTTAC
>SPDA01000181.1 GCA_004525155.1 Spirochaetales bacterium | reverse complement strand
GGTCAAGGTCGACGATGAACAGATCGCAGCAGTCCGTCATCAGGTTCGTCAGGCCCCAGGCAACCTGCTCGTTCCTGCCTATGATGACCCCCGGCACTCCCGGCAGGGAACCTCCGCAGACATTCAGTCCCGGGCAGGACAGGTGGCAGAAGTGCCAGATCTGCGGCAGGCTGTTGTCGAGGTGCGGGTCGTTGGCAAGAACCGGTTTGCCGTTAATCCCCCTTACGACAGCCCAGTTATTGCTGCCGCCCGTGGTACTGCCGCCGGGAATAACAACGGCTTCCCTGCCTGTACCAACACCTTTCAGTGCAGGGTAAAAGGACAGGGCCGCCGGAATGAGCGGGCCGATGACTGCCTTGCCGTACTGTTTAAAAAAATTCTCCGGCGGAGGCGTCTCGCCGGGATAAACTGCATACAATTCGTTCCAGAGTTCTTCCGTCATGTTATTCCTGGTTAGCAGGGCGAGAATCTCCTCCGTATAATTGGTCTGCAGGAACCAGGCGTTCAGGGGCATGGCCCCTGCGAGATCTTCCGCCTGCCAGGGGGCCGGCTTACACTTGAGGATTCTGAATTCGAGGGGGAGGTTTTTTCCGGCAAATTTGATATAGGCGTTTATGCCCTCCGCATAGGCGGCAAAAAGCGATCGTTCTTCGCCGTTAAGGGCCGCAATCATGCTGTCCCGCATACGGGAGAATCCGGCAATCCTGCAGAAATGGTCCAGGTCCGCCAACTCTTCCCCGGCAATTTCGGCCAGCGTGCCTGCAGCGAGACGGCGAATTGATTCCATCTGCCAAAGCCTGTCCGCCGCATGGATAAAACCCTGTGCCGTAAACAGGTCCTTTTCGGATTGGGCGAATATGTGGGGTATGCCGAGCCTGTCCGCATACACTTCCACCGGTTTTTCCAGAGGCATGCCGGCAGCGGACTTAAGGTCAACAGGTCTGCCCCTCCTCACAAGGAAATCTAAAAATGAGCGTTCTCTTTTCATTGTGCAACGATAGTACATCAAACCATGGACATATTAAAGGCGGAGATGAGAAAGAGGCTGCCCGGGGATTGCCAGGAGGATTTCTCCGGCCTCCTCCTTTACCCTGTACAACTCCAGGCGGTCGCAGGCCGGGGAACGGGTTGAAATTCCGCTGCGGATATCGAACCTGCCCTGGTGCGCGGGACACTCTATCTCCCCGCCGATTACGATGCCCTTCGCCAGAATCGCCCCGGCATGGGTACATTTGCCGGAGGTCGCGTAGAGGCCGTCGGGCAGACGATACACCGCATAATACTTTTCCTTATGCAGAAAAGAAACGACATCAGGAGCCTTCAGGCCGTCCGAAGGGCACACAGTCACCCAGGTCAGCAGGTTTCCTTCATCATCTCGCTCCGTAAACTCTTTTCTTGCCCTTCCGTCAGCCGCGTCAACCCTGCTGGTCAGGGAAACCGGCGCGGGCTCGGGCAGTTTCGGGGTCACGAAATAATCCGGGTCTTTCTGCTGCTTGAGCAGCGTGGGAATCATTTCTTTATAGACCGCCCACACATTTCCGTAGGCCGGAGGAAGCTGGTCCTTGATGCGGGAATGCAGTTTTTTAAGCGCATGAAAAGGAACACCGGGAAACATATGGTGCTCTATGTGGTACTGCATGTTCCAGTAGATAAAACTGATAACCGGGTTCAGATAGACATCCCTGGTGCATAGACGGTGATCATACACGTCCTGCGCAAGGCCGATATGCTGGGTATCGTTGAGCAGCGTGGGGATGAAGGCGCCGTAAAAGCGGGCGAAGAGCGTATACACAAGAGGAAGGACGGTATTGAAATAAAAACAGGAAGCGACGATAAGGGCGTATCCTAAAAGCCAGAAACGGGAACTCCAGATCATTTTTTTCCAGTCCGATTCCGGAACGAGTTCCCGGGTGTAGCCGTCAATGATGCCGAGGGCATGCCGGATGATGGGCAGGGGTTTTATGATTCCTATTCCGAAGAACTGGCCAAGTATCCTCGGAATGTTTGCCGGACGGGGCGTTACCACCTCGGGGTCCTTGCCGATGATGTAGGTGAAGGTATGGTGCTGGGTGTGTCCCCACCGGTCGAAAATAGGTTCGGCGCCGTGGGCAAAGCCCGAAATCCAGTGGACCGCCTCGTTTATCCAGACACTTTTAAACGGAGTCCGGTGGTGAGTTTCGTGCATCACATGATTGAGAAAACAGTACACGGTGCCGTAGGCGAAAAAAGCCGGTATAGCCCACCAGGTACCGATTGTCCGGAACGCAAGATAACCCAGGCCGCCCAGAACCGCGAGAAAGGACAGGGTCTGAAGAATACCTTTCGCGTCGCTCCTGCGCATGAACTGGGTCAGTTCCGAACGTGGAATCCCGCTTTTATGCCACTTTTCCAGTACATCTCCGTAATCAGGCATCCCGCTCATGGCTCCCCCGTTTATATTTCAGTAAAGGCCGATTAAATTTATACTAAATCCTCTTCAGGCGCAATCAATAACTGGACTGCGGCTTCTCACGCGGCTATACTGTTCCGTTATGAAAAGCCCAGTACAGAAAAGTCCCGGGAGCCCCGGCGGCGAACCCTCAAGCCCCCCGGAACCTGAAAACATTATCGCTCTTGAACTCAGACTTGCGGAAAAACAGGTCAGAGAAACGGTAAAGCTGCTCGCTGAAGGCGGCACCGTACCTTTTATCGCGCGCTACCGCAAGGAACAGACCGGCGGGCTCGATGAAACCCTGATTATTGCGGTGCGGGACAGACTTTCGCAGCTTCAGGACCTTGCCGCACGCAGGGAGGCTATTGTCAAATCCCTTATGGAGCAGGAAAAACTGACGCCCGAACTGGAAAGCAGGGTCAGGCTTGCGGCGACCATGGCTGAACTCGAGGACATTTACCTGCCTTTCCGCCCGAAAAAACGCACCAGGGCGATGATTGCCCGCGAAAAGGGTCTCGAACCTCTGTCGGACTTTATTCTCGGCACGGAGGCCGCTGTTTCGCTGGCACAGGCCGCCGCGGCCTTCATAAACCAGGAGAAGGGTGTCGCGTCCCTGGAAGATGCCCTGCAGGGGGCCAGGGACATCATTGCGGAAAGAATCAACGAAGACGCGGAAATTCGAGGGGGCTTACGCGTACTGTTTTCGGAAAAGGCCCTGCTCCAGTCCTCGGCTGCCAGGGGGAAAGAGGAGGAAGGGGTGAAATACCGGGATTATTTCAACTTTGCCGAACCTGCCTCCAAAGCCCCGTCACACAGAATTCTCGCGGTGCTGCGCGGCGCTGCAGAGGGATTTCTCACCTTCCATATTCTTCCGGATGAGGAAACGGCGGTGCGCGGCTTACGGGGGAAATACAGGGGCGTGACGCGTGAACTCGACGAACAGGTGGAAACGGCCCTTCGCGACAGTTACCGGCGGCTGCTCTCTCCGTCCCTCGAGACCGAGCTCAAAAACTCCCTTAAAGGCCGGGCGGACAGGGAAGCGATCAACGTTTTCGCAGAGAATGTGAGGGAACTGCTCATGGCCCCCCCCATGGGAAGAAAACCAACTCTGGCCGTGGATCCGGGCTTGCGGACCGGCTGCAAAATAACCTGCCTCGGCGCCCAGGGGGAACTCCTGCACTACGAAACGATCTATCCCCTGGCGCCCCACCGGAAAACCGCGGAATCGGCGGAACGCCTCGTGAAGCTGGCGGAACGGTTCGGGATACAGGCAATCGCCGTGGGCAACGGCACCGGCGGCCGGGAGGCTCTCGCTTTCTGCGAAAGCGTCGATTTCGGCCGGCCCCTCATCATTCTGTCGGTAAATGAAAACGGAGCCTCCGTATACTCGGCATCGGAAACGGCCCGGAAGGAGTTTCCCGACCATGACCTGACGGTGAGAGGAGCCGTCTCCATCGGCAGGCGGCTCATGGATCCCCTTTCGGAGCTGGTCAAGATCGATCCCAAGGCCATCGGCGTGGGACAGTACCAGCACGACGTGGACCAGAAAGCGCTTAAAAATTCCCTCGACGATGTGGTCTCAAGCTGCGTCAACAAGGTGGGGGTGGAACTAAACACAGCCAGCCGCGAACTGCTCCGGTACGTGGCTGGGCTTTCCGAAAAAACCGCCGGCAGCATCGTTGCAAGGAGGACGGCCGGGGGGCCCTTCACCTCCAGGCAGGAACTCCGCAGCGTGCCCGGTCTCGGGGAAAAAACCTTCGAACAGGCGGCGGGGTTCTTGAGGATTCGCGGCGGCGAACAGCCCCTGGACGCGAGCGCCGTGCACCCGGAACGGTATGCGCTGGTCGAAAAAATGGCCGCCGACCTGGGATGTACCCTCTCCGATCTGCTTTCGAATCCCGCACTGCGGAAGGAAATCAGGCCCGAACGGTACGTTTCCGGGGATGCCGGCCTGCCCACCCTGAAGGACATACTCGCAGAGCTGGAGAAACCGGGCCGGGACCCCAGGGAACAGTTTGAAGTGTTCCGGTTCGCCGAAAATGTTCATGAGATTGAAGATCTGCAGGAGGGAATGATTCTTCCCGGCCTGGTCACCAATGTGACGGACTTCGGCGCTTTCGTGGATATCGGGGTCCATCAGGACGGCCTGGTGCACATCAGCGAACTGGCGGACAGGTTTGTCAAAAACCCCAAGGACGTGGTAAAGGTTCAGCAGAAGGTGCAGGTCAGGGTCCTCGCCGTAGACCTGGGAAGAAAACGCATCTCTCTTTCCATGAAAGGGTTGTAGCTGACCGGCAGCTGCGCAGCGGCCCTTACATATTTTACATGCCCGCTTGCCTCATCAGGAAAAACCTCATAAAATCAGCTGTAGTAACAGATGTACTACTATGAGGAGGTAACGCGCATGGCAAACACGTATCCGAAACTTCACAATGCAGGATGGCCCGGCCTGGTCGGCAAGGGAGAAGGTTCCGAACCCGTCATCGACCTGGATACCATGATAGAGCTTACCGCGGCGGCGGAGGTCAACGGAGTCAAGTTCGACGGTATGGATATTTTCTTAAGTCTTCCGCATGTGGATATAGACTCGACCGAGGACGATCTGAAAAAACTTGCGGAAAAATTCCGGAAAAAAAACCTCGTCATCGGTTCCATGGTGGCGCCTGTATGGCCGCCTTCGGGAGGTCCCGCCTTCGGCACCGAGGAAGAAAGAAAGAATTTTCTGCTCATGATAAAAAAGGCCTGCGGCATCGCGGACAAACTCAAAAAACTCGGCGTGAGGCCCTACGGCTGTATCCGCATTGATACCGCAGGCAGTACGGAAAGCTGGCTTAAAGATCCGGCGGCAAACCAGAAGAAAAACGTGGAAACCTTTTCCAAAGCCTGCGACATCGCGAAGGACCACGGCGAAAAACTGGCCGCCGAAGGGGAAATCTGCTGGGGCGGCATGCACGGGTGGAAACCGATGGTGGAACTGCTCGAAAAGGTCGGCAGGCCCGACGTTCTCGGGTTCCAGGCGGACATGGCCCATACCCTGCTCTACATGCT
>SPDA01000358.1 GCA_004525155.1 Spirochaetales bacterium | reverse complement strand
GACTGGCTTGAGTTTGAAACGCGAAAAAACAAGGAAAAATTCTTCGCCACCGTCCAGGTCGGCGACGAAGTCGAAGGCAAGGTCAAAAGTTTCGCCTCTTTCGGCGCTTTCATTGATTTAGGCGGTTTTGACGGCCTTCTGCACCTGAACGACATGAGCTGGGGGCATGCCACAAGACCCAAGGATTACCTCAAAAAGAGCCAGACCATAACCCTCAAGGTCATCAAGGTAGACCCGGAGGAAAACAAGATAAACCTCTCCCTCAAGCATTTTACACCGGACCCCTGGACCACGTTCAGCGAGAAATTCATGGTCAACGATATCGTTAAGGGCAGGGTCACCAAGCTTGCTGATTTCGGCGCTTTTATCGAGATAGACGAAGGCATCGAAGGACTCGCTCACATATCCGAACTTTCCTGGGTAAAAAAAGTCAATCATCCCCGGGAAATTCTGAATATTGATGACGTTGTCGAGGCCAAAATTCTTTCCTTCGACGTGGAAAAACAGAGGGTATCGCTGGGGCTCAAGCAGGTTTTCGAAAATCCCTGGGACAGCATTATGGATCAGTATCCCGTGGGCAAGGAGCTCAAGAGAAAAGTGGTTAAAATCACCAATACCGGCGCCTTTGTCGCTCTTGAGGATGGCATAGACGGATTCATTCATGTGGACGATATATCCTGGACAAAGAAATATAAAAACCCCTCCGGCGCTCTCGAGGAAGGGGAAGAATATAATTTTGTAATTATAGAAGCGGATGCTGAAAGCAGGCGGATCCGCCTCGGCATGAAGCAGCTGAGCGAAGATCCCTGGAAACTGCTCGCCAAGATTTTTAAGAAGGGCAGCATTGTGGAGGGTGAGGTTACATCCATCACCGATTTCGGGATCTTTGTCAGAGTACAGGGCGATATTGAGGGTCTCATCCACCGGAACGATCTGATTGAAAAGAACGAGAATGATGATTCCGATCCTATCGCCAAATTTCCAGTCGGCACCCAGGTAAAAGCCGTAGTGGTCGAAATAAACCCCTACAAGAAAAAACTGGGATTGTCCATCAAGGAACACGTGAGACGTCTGCAGAACGAGGAAATATCCAAGTACATTCATGACGAGGATGAAGAAGGTACGGTGACGTTCGGGGATCTGCTGAAACACAAGGAAAATCAGGAAAGCAACACGTAATTCCATGATACCCGGAATATGTTCACATCAGAGGTCGATAGACAGAGACTTGAATCACTCATTGAAATTAATACGCTTATAAATTCCCAGTATAAGGATGTCCGCCTGCTGCTGACACAGATACTGGAATGCACGATTAAGCTTATTTCCTGCGAGGCTTCCTCTCTTCTGCTTCTGAATCCCGAGAACAACAAGCTATATTTCGAGATTGCTCTTGGATCAAAGGGACCGGAAATGCAGAAATTTTCCCTCAATTTAGGAGAAGGTATAGCAGGATGGGTGGCTGCGCACAACCGTTCCCTCATTGTGAATGACGTGCACAAGGACGAACGGTTTTTCGCGGATATCAGTAAAAAAATCGGATTTCAGACTAATTCCATCATGGCTGTGCCGATGCGCATCAAGGAAAGCTGTGTGGGCGTCATAGAATTAATCAACAAGACAGGACAGGAATCCTTCAACAACGATGATCTCCGTTGGCTTGAAATCTTCGCCACGCAGGCGGCCCTGGCGATACAGAATGCACAGAATTTTCAGAAGGTACAGAAAGAACTGCATATACTGCAGGGACAAGTGAGTGCCGAAAAGGGGTTTCATGTGTTTGTGGGCAAAAGCCCCTCTATCCTTGAGCGGCTGAATATAACCGAAAAAATTGCAGCGACCAATTCCACCGTACTCATTACCGGAGAAAGCGGAGTCGGCAAAGAGCTTTTCGCCGAGCAGATTCATTTGAAGAGCAGGCGGCTGGACAAACCCTTTATCCGGATTAATTGCGCCGCGCTTCCGGAATTTCTTCTGGAATCTGAGCTCTTTGGTCATATCAAGGGCGCCTTTACGGACGCGGATAACGACCGGCGCGGAAGGTTCGAGCTTGCCGACGGGGGCAGCATATTTCTCGATGAAATAGGGGACATGTCGCACAAGCTCCAGGTAAAGCTCTTACGGGTCCTTGAACAGAAGATAATCGAAAAAGTCGGCTCCAGCGAACAGATTCAGGTCGATGTGCGGATAATAGCCGCCACGAACAAGGATCTGGAACAGGAAATAGAGGAGGGGAGATTCAGGCAGGATCTCTACTACAGGCTTAATGTGTTTCCCCTTCACATACCTCCCTTACGTGAGCGGAAGGAGGACATTCCGCCTTTAAGCGACTATTTCCTTGAAAAATTCAGCCACGAGGTAAAAAAGAATATTCAGGTATTTTCTCCGGAAGCGATGGAAATGCTCATGGCCTACGCCTGGCCGGGTAATGTGCGGGAACTGCAGAATGTCATAGAGCGTGCTGTGGTAATCAGCATGCACCCCCATATTTATCCTGAAGATCTCATCCTTAAGGCGGCCGGTTCCGAGAAGCAGGAGGCGTATACTGGACAATCTCTTAAAGATGCTGTAAATCTCTTTAAAAAGCATTTTCTAAAAGACGCCCTTATTCATCACAAGTGGAAGCAGGGTGAAACGGCCCGCGATCTGGGGATTCAGAGAACATATCTTTCCCGGCTTATCCGGGAATTCAATATATCGAAATAGGAGTACGTAATGGCACATAAGGAAATGACTCAAAAAGAAAAGGCCCTCAATAAACTTGCATCATTTTTACAGAAAGGAAGGATCTATTTCATTATACTTCTCGCGGCCATCGTGGCTGTAATCATTTTTTTTGCGGTCTATAATGAGGTGCGGAAAAAAGTAATTGAAAAATCGACTCTGCTTTCCGAAGCGGTCGAAAAGGATTATTCCGCATGGCTTACCGAACTGGACGAGGAAAAAAGAACGGGCATGGAAACCGGTATGTTCGAAGAAATCGACAGGATCGCGGAGAAATACCCCAATCAGTATGCGGCACAGCGGGGCCTGTTCATTAAAGGGCTTGTCTATGCCGAGAAAAAACAGTGGGATGATGCCTTGGCTGCCTTTCTCAAAGTGTCGGAGAAGTTTCCCAGCTCCTATCTCAGTCCTGTAAGCCTGAACAACGCGGCAGTTGCGGCTGAGGAAAATAAAGAAAATGCGAAAGCTCTCGAAATTTATGAAAAAATCCGCAAGGATTACGAAAAAACTTTTCCTGATCTGCCTAAAATAGTTTTCTCCATCGGCAGGCTTCAGGAAGAACTGGGAAAGTCCGAGGAAGCGCTTCAAAGCTATTCCGATTTAGTCGATAATTATGCCGGTAACAGTTGGACAAATTTAGCGAGAAACCGTATAATTGCCCTGAAGCTGCTTACAACATCCTGAAATAAAAGGGGAGAAGCTCATGGCAAAAAAACGCGCCAAGATTCTGGAAACCAGGTATTTCGGTTTTATTATCGGACTGTTCCTTGCAGTACTCTTTTTTCTTCTCGCGAACGTCGTCCGGATACCTCTTCTTTCCAACCTGGAACTCAAGATGCTTAACGTTCATTTTAATTTCAAGAACGTCATTACCAAGACGAACATCCAGGAAGGTGTCAGCATCGAAACGCGT
>SPDA01000657.1 GCA_004525155.1 Spirochaetales bacterium | reverse complement strand
GACGGGTAAGTCTTGAAAGTTTTTCTTCGACGGTATCGCTGACTGCCTGCATGGATTTCATTTTATTATCGGCAGGGGGGAGCTGTATATCCATTGATAAAACCGGGGATGGAGGATATGAATATGATATAATCAGATCCTTGGAGCCTTGCGGAAATGGTGAAAAAACTTCTTCTTCCGGCAATTGTTCTTGTCCTGGCTGTCTCCGCGTACGCTGACGGAAACTTCTTCAGCCTGGCGGAAACCGGCACGCCCGTGCAGGTCCGGGAGGCGATCCGTGCCGGAGCGCAGGTAAATGCCCGGGATGAACTCGGCGCAACACCGCTTATGTGGGCAGCTGCGGGCAACGTAAACACTGAAGTGATAACGCTTCTTCTGAAGGCGGGAGCGGACGCCAATGCCAGGGATGATTACAGCCTTACCCCGCTTATCTGGGCAGTCATGGGCAGCACCGATTCAAAGTTGATTACTGTTCTTCTTAAAGCCGGGGCCGATATAAATGCAGGCACAAACAGCGGCATGACGCCGCTGATGTATGCCGCCTGGTTTAATGAAAACCCTGAAATGATTACCCTGCTCCTGAAATCCGGGGCGGATCCGAAGTCAAGGGATTCTGAGGGAAAGACGGCTCTCGATTATATTAAAAAAAACCCGGCTGTTATGGGAACTGATGCGTACAAGGCTTTACTGGATGCGGTAAACAGATAACAGCCGGGGCCGGGGTATTGCCGGACTTTTGTTGCTTAACGGAAATAGGCTATTCCCTTTTCCATGTCGCTTACATTGATTACGACATTGTTGCCGCTGATTGTCCTGTCCAGAGGGGATGGATTGCATCCGCCTTTTACGATGTTGATCGAGACGGAAGTGAAGCGCGATCCGCAGTTGTTGCAGATCATGTAATCGCCGTCCTGCCTGTATCCTTTTTTCGACTGGTAACAGACATCGCAGGCATTGAATGCAGCGCGGATGACATTGTCGGAGCTTTTCAATACAAAATAGTAAATCGTATTCTTTCCGAATTTATACTCATAGAAGTGCGCCTTGCCGTCCATCACCTTGTCGACCGGAATGGTTATCTGGCCGTTAACGATATCTGCCTTGGCCCAGGGAGCCGAGAAAGCCGGAACGGCTGCGGCCAATACCGAAAACAGAATAAATAAGCGGATAATCCATTGTTTCTTCATTGAATCCTTTCTCCTTGAAACACACTATACAGAAGAGTTGTGGAGAATTTATGGAGAAGAACGAAAAATTTTTATGAGGCGTGCGGTGTATTGTCAGGTTTTGCCGGTATGTTCCATAGTTATGACTACTTTTCCTCTGACCTGTCCTTTTCCAAAATACCGGAAAGCTTCAGCAGTCTCACGTAAGGGGTAACATCTGTCTATTACGGATTTTACCTTCCCGGTAGCAAAAAGCGCCTTAATAAAATCGAGATCCATGCTGTTGGGTTTATGCATCAGAAGCCCGATTTTTTTCCCCTCTCTTTTCAACACCCCCGGCGCCTTAAACATGATGCCCAAAATCCGGCTCATTGAACCGCCGATTAGTACCGCTCCTCCTTCGGGGTTGAGAGAGCGTGAATAATCGGAAATGGAACGATTTGCGGCAACGTCAAGTATCAAATCATAGCGCTGCCCGGTTTTGGCAAAATCTTCCCTGGTGTAATCAATGACCCGGTCCGCGCCGATTGAGCGCAGCATGTCCAATTTCCCTGTGCTGTCCACGCCTGTTGCTTCCGCTCCGAAGGCTTTGGCAATCTGCACCGCAAACGTACCCACGCCGCCGCCCGCGCCGTTAATCAGAACCTTCTGCCCCGGCCGAATCTTCCCTTCATCGCGAAGACCCTGCAGGGCGAGAACTGCCGCCTGAGGTACCGCCGCCGCTTCCTCGAAGTTCATCCCGGCCGGTTTCAGCGCCAGGGCATTTTCCCTGGCACACACATACTCTGCAAAACCGCCCCAGCCGCACCCGGAAAGGTCCCCCAATACTTCATCACCCGGCTGAAATTGGTTTACGCTTCTTCCGACCGAAAAGACCTGCCCCGCAATGTCGGCCCCGAGTATCCTGTATCTGGGTTTTAAAAGCGCGCCGACACGGGTTAT
>SPDA01000281.1 GCA_004525155.1 Spirochaetales bacterium | reverse complement strand
GGCAAGCAGTATCGTTTCCAGCTCGCTGATGAAAGGCCTGCTGAAGTTCCAGAGGTAGGATTGTGTTTCGTAGTGCAGAATAACCACGTACTTGAAGGATTTTTTTTTGGGCCGGGTCCGTATGGATTTTCGTTTGTAGCCTATCTCGCCGGCCGCCTCTTTGACCTTTTTCACCACTTCACCGGAAATTTTACCCTTTCCGGAAAGCGCCATGGAGGCCGTCGTAAGGGAAACCCCGGCTTTGTCCGCTACATCCTTCAGTTTTGTATCTGACATCGATTCCTTTTAAACCTCTTAAAAAATTAATACTACCAGAAAGTAGGTAAAATAACAAGTAAAATAATTTTAAAATATAAGTAAAATAAACAAATTTTAATAAAATACCTTGACAATCCGTCAGGATATGGTAGGATTGGTTTAGGTACTACTACTTTCCAAATGCATAAGGAGGGAACTATTGCTATGAGAAAGGTAATTATTCTATGTTTGCTCGGTTTGTTTATTGTTTCCGGTCTGCTCTTCGCGGCGGGGGCAAAGGAAGGAGCTGCAAAACCCGCAGCGGCGCCGGAACTGGTCCTGATGCACGACAAGGGAGGCAACCCGAACTATCAGCCCTTCTATGAAGAAGTCGGCAAGGCGGCCAAGGCTGCTATTGGTGTGGGTTTTACTCCGACACCTTACCCCACGACAGATGCTTATATTGCGGCGGTACGCGCTGCGCTGCCCACAAACAAAGCACCGGACCTTTATACCTGGTGGTCAACATACCGCATGAAAGACCTTATTGATCAGGGTCTGGTGGCGGATCTCACGGATCTCTGGGACAAGCACAAATCGGAATATTCCCAGGGGATACGGGACGCCTTCACCTTTAATGGCAAAGTGTACGGTCTGCCGTATTCCATCGAGTACTGGGGTATCTGGTACAATGTGGATGTTTTCAAGAAATACAATCTTTCCGTACCCAAGACCTGGGACGAATTCCTGAAGATCAACGCCACTCTCAAGCAGAACGGCGTTACCCCCATGTTTCAGACGGTGCAGCAAAGGTGGCCCACCTTCATTCTTTTCGAAGAAATGGTCGCGCGCCAGAACCCGGACCTGTATGTGGACCTCTGCGAAGGCAGGGCCAAGTATACGGATCCCGGCGTAAGAAAGGCTTTCGCCGTATGGGCGGACCTGATTGAAAAAGGGTATTTTACCGACCCCTCCACGGATCTCTTCGCGGACGCTCCCAGGCTCTTTAATTCCGGCGAAGTAGCCATGATACCCGTAGGTTCGTGGTATTTCACGGTACTGACAAGCGCCAGCGTACCGGAAAGCAAGGTCGGTTTCTTTGTCATGCCGCCTCCGGTTGCCTCCGTGGGCAATGTTGCCATCATGGAAGCGGCGCCGGTCCTCGTGGCGAAAAACGCACCGAACCTGGACGCTGCCAAAAAGGTCATCGACTGGTGGATGACGCCGGAAGGAAACCTGGTTATGGCCAAACAGTTAAACCAGTTCCCGCCGAACATGAAGGCGGACACGAGTTTCCTGCCCAAGGTCAAGACGGATATCGCTGTCATGCTCCAGACAGGCAAGTACCGGATTCTCAACAGGTACTGGGAAGCAACGCCAACAGCCATCTGTGAAGCGGCTGTGGACAAATTCGCTGAATTCATTCTGAACCCCAAGTCCGTGGACAAAGTCCTGGCGGACCTCGACAAGATTGCCTCCGACTACTGGGCAAAGAACAAGTAGGCTCGATTGACAAAAAAGGGGCTTGATCCGTAAAGGATCAAGCCCTTATTATTACAACCTATAACGAGGAATCTTGTGGGAACAAAGAATCAGCATCCGCTCATAAGTTATCTTTTCATTCTGCCTGCCTTTGTGCTCGTGTTTGTGCTGCTGCTCATTCCTATGTTCCAGAACATTTATTACAGCTTTTTCGAATGGGACGGCATCAGCCCCCCCGTTTTCAACGGCTTAAAAAATTATGCCGCTTTTTTTTCGGATTCCAACTTTATAACGTCCTTCATCAATACCCTTATCTGGGTTGCCTGTACCCTGGTGCTGCCCGTGTTCGGCGGCCTGCTCATCGCCGTGTTCATCCGCGGCATGCGGCTCGAAAAATTTTTCAAATCGATATTTTTCATACCCCTGACTATTTCCTTCGTGTCCACCGGCGCCATCTGGGCCTACATGTTCAGCCGGGACCTCGGCGTGCTCAACAACGTGGCAAGTCTTCTTACAGGATTGAAGGTGCGGGTTTCCTGGCTCACCCACGTGCCCCTCAACACCTTTTCCATGATTATCGCCTGGACCTGGCAGCAGCTCGGAACGAACATGGTCATGTTTCTGATGGGTCTCGTTTCCATACCCCGCGACCCTGTGGAGGCCTGCATCATAGACGGGGCCAGCAAGTGGCAGACTTTCGTGCACGTTACTTTTCCCATGCTTAAGCCCATAACCACGGTGGTCATAACCATGGCCATGGTCAATTCCTTCAAGGTTTTCGATATTATTTACGTAATAACCCGCGGGGGGCCCTATAATTCTTCGGAAACCCTGGCCGTTACCATGTTCCGGGAAACCTTCACCATGTTCAGGATGGGGTACGGCGCCTCCATATCCGTTATCCTTTCGGTTATTATCATCATCATTTCCGTTTTCTATCTGCGGACATCGATGCGGAAAGATCTTTTATACTATTAGAAAAACTTTAGGGAAAGGAAATCAATGCTTAAAACAAAGGACAAGCTGCGGAAAATCCCCGTACTCCTCATCATGATACTGCTCGTTCTCGTCTGGATACTTCCGGTGTGGACCAGTTTTCTTGTTTCTTTTAAAAGCGCCGAGGATTTTGTATCGCAGAAGTTCTATAATTTTCCGACCAGGTTCGCCTTTCATGAGAACCTGAAAAAAATAATCGATATCTACAAGATTCAGGAGCATATAATAAGCAGTCTCCTGTATTCCGCGGTTGGCGCCGGCATCGCCATACTCTTCGCGTCCATGGCGGGCTACAGCATCGTGAGGCTTAAACCGAAGTTCAATTTTATTCTTTTCTTTATCATCTACAGCGGGACCATCTTTCCCTTTCAGATGTACCTCATACCTGTGTACAAGTTTTACAACAGCACTGGTCTCTACGACACGCGGGCGGGGATGTTCCTTATTTACGCGGCAATCTGTATTCCCTTCAGCCTCTTCGTGTACCGCGGGTACTATACGACCATACCGAAGGAAATAGAGGAGGCGGCGAAGCTGGATGGCTGCGGACCGGTCCGGGCGTTCTTCCAGATTTTTATTCCCAATTCCGTGCCGCCCACCGCGGTTGTGGCCCTGTTCCAGGCCACGTGGATCTGGAACGACCTGCTCTTCGGCATGATCCTGACGAGGACTCAAAGGATGCGGCCCATCATGGTCGCGCTGGCAAGCATGTCCGGTTACGGGGGCGGGTCGATACCCTACATCATGACCGGCGTCATTGTAGCGTCGATCCCGACCATTGCGCTTTTTATCCTGCTCAGAAAATATTTTATTTCCGGCATGATACTTTCGGGCGCCGCCTGACGGTGCGCCCTTCCGGCGGTAAGGAGTTCCCATCATCATGACATCACGAGAACGAATAAAAACAGCCCTCGATTTCCGGGAGCCGGACAGGCCGCCCGTTGACTTCGGGGGGCACCGTTCCAGCGGCATAATGGCAATGGCCTATGCAAAGCTTCGGCGGCACCTGGGGCTGCCCGAAAAACCGGTCAAGGTCTACGATATGATCCAGCAGCTCGCCGTTGTAGACGAGGATGTGCTCGACTTATTCGGCGTGGATACGATCGAGCTGGGCAGGGGGTTCTGCCTCGAAGAGAAGGACTGGAAGCCCTGGACCCTGCCCGACGGCACCGGCTGCCTTATACCCTCCTACATCAATCTGGAGAGGGAGGGGGAAGACTGGTTCATTCTCAATCCTTCCGGAAGGCGGGGCGGCGTGCAGAGAAAAGGCATGCTCTATTTTGACCAGATCCACTGGCCCTACCTCGAAGGCATACCGGATGATCTTTCCGGCCTTCCGGTGGCCGTCAGCGACATCGTCTGGTCCGTGCCGACACCGCCGAACCTGGCTCTTACGGACACGGCGGCCCTGGAGCGGGGCGCCAGACGGTTAAGGGAATCCACGGACCGGGCCGTAATCTTCCTTTTCGGCGGGAACCTGCTCGAGATGGGTCAGTTCCTCTGCAGGATAGACAATTTCCTCATGTACATGGCTGCGGAACCGGAAAAAACTTCGCGGCTCCTCGATGCTCTGGTTACCCTGCACCTTGCCAATCTCGAAAAACTGCTACCGGTAGTGGGCCCTTATGCAGATATCATCC
>SPDA01000480.1 GCA_004525155.1 Spirochaetales bacterium | reverse complement strand
GGGCTGGAGCTATTCCAACTTCGGGTATGCGCTCCTGGGCCTGATCCTCGAGGAGGCTGCGGGTCAGGATCAATGGGAGGTGATTAGATCGAGGATCCTTGAGCCTCTCGATCTTGCCGACACGTTCTTTGACAGCGAACTGCGCACTCCCCCGGGTCTCGCCCGGGGATACGCGGATCTGTACGGAGACGGAAGCCTCACCGATACTTCCGATTGGGACGCGCTCCATCCTCTCGACGCAGAGGGGGGAATCGTGTCTACGGTATATGATGTGCACCGCTTTCTGGATGCCCTCTTCAACGGCAACCTGCTGACGGCACCCTCACTGGCCGAGATGCTCACCTGCGTGGAAGAATCCCCGGGGGAAGTTGGCAATACCTACGGACTGGGTATTGCCAACTCGACCATAGACGGCAAACCCGCGTACAACCACACGGGATGGGTCACGGGGTACCTGTCCGCATTCTGCATTTTTCCGGAACAGCAGGCCACTGTCGTGCTGTTAATCAACGGCAGCTCCGGAGCACCGGAGGCCGAGTTTATCAAACTGGTGACAGAACGGCTCCCGCCTCTGCTCGAATAGCCGGAGAGCGTGAGGAATTATAACGTTTTTACAAACGGAACAATGGATTAATGAAGCGGAAGAAACAACTGAAAGTGATATGGAAATACGCGGGCTATACCGGCATTTCTCGTAATTTTTTTTCCAGTTATGGCGGGAGCCATGGAAACACCGGCAATGGTTGATGGTCTGGCGGTATATAAGACAGGTGAAGGTGAACCGATTTTTCTGATGCCCTATCCTCACGCCTCCGTTACCGAACCGATGGCAGAGACGGAATTGGCCAAAATTCTTGTCGGAATGGGCAGGTCCGTGATTACTTTTGATCCCCCGGGAATATTCAGATCCACCCGGGAACCTCTTGTAACGATGGAAGAAATGCTTTCCTGCACCGGTGAAAAGGACCACCGTCTGCCCCCGCCTGTCGTGATGAACCAGGAACTCCACGAACTCATCCTGAACTCTAAGCTTGAAATCTTTGAAAACAGCGGACATTCGCCTTTTATTGAGGAAGAGGAACAGTTCCGCGGAGTTTTGCTGGCTTTTCTGGGCGAAAAATAAAAATTTGCCTTCGGCAGGCAGGCGGAGGAAGTGATCCGTCAGGTGATTCTCTTACCGGTAAAATCTTTTTCTTGAATCCAAATTCGGGATCAGAAGCGCCGGAACACTTAGGAAAGTACCTGTTCCGCTGCCCGTACCACCTTGTCTATCTCCCCCGCTCTCTCCGCGTCCAGCTCCCAGAAACTCCCGGAGGAGAGAAGTCTGCTCGCCCGGGAGTGGGCGTTTTCGTAAATATCCTTTTTTCCTGTTTCTTCAATGGATACGTAACTGGTCCTGTCAAAAATATCCGGGAACCAGTTTTCGCGGAAATGTTCGAGGGTGTGGTCCTCGGCTATATAGGTACCCCGGATGCCCACGCGGTGTATAAGCTCCGCAATTTCCGGAAATCCCGCAGGGCCGGGCCCTCTCCCGAAATGGGCGTGGATATATCTGCAGATTTCCAGATCGACCAGGGCCTGTTCCGCGCTGAAAACCGATCCGCTGTTTATAAGACCGACAGGATAACTGTACCTGCCTGACAGGAAGGTTAAAAAATACTTCATCGTTTTCTCGGCGAGTACCTGGGAGTTCGGGTACTTCGCGTCCATATATCCGCTGCCGATAAGGTAATTGAGGCCGTAGAGTCTCTGATGCACTTCCGCTACGGCAATATCCTGCAGGACAGCTTCCGGCGCGCTGAAGGAAACGACGCCTGTCTGCATGTCGAGTATGCCGCTTATGGTGCCGCCGCCGACCGGCGAACCGGGGCAGACAGACCTGATTGCTGCCATGACACCCAGGATTTCCGCGTTGCCGACAACGGCGTTTCCCGCCAAGGTGACAGGAGCGCTCATACCCGAAATGGGCATGGGTATGATCGTGCAGGGCAGATCCTGCCGCGCGAGTTCGAGCAGGATATCTCCGGAATGTTCATCGAGAAACAGGGGGCTTATCGTTTCCTTCGCGGTGACAAAACAGGGATTCTCCGCGAAAGCCCCGGCGCTGCCCCTGGCTATTGTCCCGATTTCCTTAAGGAATTCGATCTCCCGAATATCCCAGACTTCCATGGACCCGGGCTTGCGCGTATGTTTTGCGACCAGCGCGGCAGTCTTTACCCGGCGGATATGTTCCGGCACCCCGCTGCCGTCAAGGTCCGTCTTCATCACCACAGGGTTGCCCACGAAAGCAACCTCCGGCAGCAGCTCCCCCAGGCGGATAAAATCGAGGAGCGCCTTCGCGTCGGCTTTCCGGATACTTTGCGACTCCCAGTCGAGGTATTTTTCACAGCCGCCGCTCACCTTGGCCGCAATGGCAGTCCCCCCAGTCAGTGCCGACGTAACGCCGTTCAAGAGGTGCAGCTTTTTGCCGTTTTCCAGGAGCCGCCTGTTTTCCTCGATGGTTTTTTCTATAAGACTGCCGGAAAAATAAACAGTCTGCGAACCTTCGTCTACCTTGGCCCCTGCCTTTCCAAGGCCCTCCCTCAGCGCCTCGGACCCTATCTTCATACCCGTTTTAGCGAGTACATCGATACTGGCGTTGTGGATTTTCTGAATTTCTTTTTCAGTTAACAGTTCAAATATCAGTTTCATGTAGCACCTTCAGCCATGCATTTATCCATCGCTGCAGCGACAGCGTCAAGGTCGATGGGATACCCTCCGTATTCCATTGCGGTCCTGAACATGAGGTCCACTTTTTCGAAGGGCATTTCGTTTCGGAGATCGCTGTCGGAAGCGAGAATGAGCGAGCCTTCGCAGCCTGCGTCGCGGATTACCTCCAGGGTCTGACAGATAATCTCCCCGCTGCCGCC
>SPDA01000614.1 GCA_004525155.1 Spirochaetales bacterium | reverse complement strand
CGCTCATCACGGCCATACTCCGCAGCGGCAGCAATGCGAATATGCTCTTCTACGGCAGCCCGGGCACTGGCAAGACGGAATTCGCCCGGAGCATCGTTAAGGAAGCGGGCAGGGAGGCATGGCTGCTGCAGTACAACGACGGCAGGAATTTACGGAGACGGTTCGAGGATTTCAGGACAGCCTGCGCCCTCATGCCCGCCGGAACTGGGGTACTCATCGTGGATGAGGCGGACGGACTTCTCAACACGGTAAACCGTTTCTTTTTTGCATCCGGAGAAGAGACAGACAAGGGGCTCCTCAACACCCTGCTCGACGGTCACGGTAAAAAGGTCATCTGGATCTGCAACCGTACCGGCGGCATGGAAGAATCGACGCTCAGGCGGTTCTCCTACAGCCTTTCCTTCGGGAAGAACACCATAAAACAGCGGCAGAGGTACTGGAATACCCTTGTCAGGGCGCACAGGCTGGAGGGACTGCTTAAGGAAGCGGAAATCGCGAAGCTCGCCCGGCAGTACGAGATCAATGTAGGTCATATAGCCTACGCCCTGGAAGCCTGGGACGCCTTGAACGGACAGGCGGAAGAAGGGGGAACCCCGCACCCGACCGCCGGACTGGCCGGCAAGGGGTCTCTGTCTCCCCTGGACGCGCTGAGGGACATCCTTGACCGGCAGCAGGAACTGCTGGGAAAGGGGAGCATGGCAGCCCGGCCCGTGCACTGCAGCCACGATCTCTTCGACCCCGCCTTTCTCAATACCGAGCCGGGCATCGGCGCCATGGTCCGGGCGGTATCCGGCGCTTCTGTATCCAACGGAGCGCACTTCCTGTTCTACGGCCCTCCGGGCACGGGGAAAAGCGAGTGCGCACGGCACCTGGCCGCGGTCATGGACAGGGAGTTCATCGCCAAACGGACATCGGACATCATGAGCCCCTACGTGGGAGAGAACGAGCGGAATATCCGGGACATCTTCGCGGAAGCGGAAGACGCTGTCCTCTGTCTTGACGAGGCGGATTCCTTTTTCCGCGATCGCGGCCGGGCCGGACAATCCTGGGAAGTGAGCTTCACCAACGAGTTCCTCACCCAAATGGAAAGCTTCAAAGGCGTCCTCGTCTGTTCCACCAATTTCCTCGATCTGTTGGACGGCGCGGTCCTGCGCCGCTTCGCGTGGAAAGTACGGTTTCTCTCCTTACGGAAGGAACAGCGGGCGGAGCTTGTCCGGCGGTACTTCGGCTTTGAAGACTTGACCGGCGAAGAGAAGCAGCTCTTTACGGCTATTGACGATCTGACCGCCGGAGATATCCGGGCAGTACGTTTGCGGTACGGCGATGTCTGTGCGTCAGGCGTAGCGGGGGGTATGGATTACAATACCCGGCAACTTTTATTGCGGGATATTGTCTGGGCGCTCGCTGAAGAATGCCGCCTGCGGACAAAAGACAGCCCTGTGTTCGCCGGCAGCGGGAAAAAATCCATCGGATTTACGGCATAAAGGGAGAAAAACCATGAGCCACATCGTTCTGTTAGGGGATTCTATTTTCGATAACGCAAGCTATGTGCCGGGAGAAAAGCCGGTTATCGAACAGCTCAAGTCTCTGCTGCCGGCAAATACAAAGGCAAGCCTGCTCGCCGTAGACGGTAGTGTAACCGGCGGAGTAGCTTCCCAATTGAAGCGGCTTCCCTCGGGCGCGACAGACCTTGTTTTAAGCGTTGGAGGAAACGACGCTATCCAATGCCGGGGGCAGATTTACCAGGCCAAAACTGCGGAGGCGCTTCTGAAAACCCTTACCACCATTCGGCTCGCGTTCAGCAGTGGGTACACCGGCCTTCTGGACAGCCTTGCGGCGAAACAGCTGCCGGTTACGGTCTGCACCGTCTACAATGCCATACCTGGTTTGCAGGAGCATGAGAAAACACTCCTGTCCATTTTCAACGATATTATTGTATTAGAATCGGCCCGGCGAGGTTTCCTGGTCATCGACTTGCGGCTCGTCTGTACAGAACAGGAGGATTATTCTGTCGTGTCTGCTATCGAGCCGTCGGCGAAGGGGGGAATGAAGATTTGCAGGGCGATTATTAATGTTTATTTTACCAAAGAAAGAATCAGTTCCTCAAACTCTTGATAATGTTTCTCGATCTGTGTAAGTGGAATCCACGGTTCACGCAAGTCTCGTTCCATCCATTGTGGAAATAATATTTTTAATCGTTCCACAAATTGATTGTATTGCTCTTTTAAAACCATAGATTCAAGCATGTTTAGATATATTCTTAAGGTATCATCCCCGACCTTATAAT
>SPDA01000345.1 GCA_004525155.1 Spirochaetales bacterium | reverse complement strand
TACGTATCCTTCATCTACAATCAGGCCGGCAGTCTCGTGCGCTGGTTCAGGGACACCTTCGCATCCGCGGACACGAAGCTTGCAGGTTCAAGTCTCTCCGTGCAGGAGAAGGACATCTACGACATCCTCGCCCAGGAGATGCCCAAAGGGCCGGGTAAAATAATTACCCTTCCATATTTCGATATCACAGGCCCCCCGGGGTTTGTCCAGGACGCCTCCGGCGTTATTGCAGGCCTCAAGCTCGATACCACCAGGGGGGAAATCCTCAAATCCATCATGGAGTGCGCCACTTTCTATTTTCTGGAGAGCATCCAGGTCCTGAAGACGATAGGAATAGACACCTCCGCTTTCGTGGCCACCGGAGGGGGAGCAAAATCTGATCCCTGGCTTCAGATAAAATCGAACATCTTCGGTGTTCCGTTCATACGTCCCGTCATTACGGAAGCGGGGACCCTCGGGGCCGCCATCATCGGAGGCCTGGCTACGGGTACCTTCGGCAGTCCCAAGGAGGGCGCGGACGCTTTCGTGAAAATAGACAAGGTCTTCGAGCCGGACATGGCGGAACACGGCATTTACAGGGAAAGGTACGAAACCTTCAGGGAGTTTTTTCCGCTCCTGTACCCGCTTCTGAAAAAGCTGCCCTGACCGGCAGCCTTTTTTCGAAGGCAGCGGCTTCCGCGGCATAGGCCTTTCTGGATACCTGCCTTTTTTCAAAAAGCAGTTTACGCCAGATCTCCGCCTCCCTGTCCATGGTTTCAAATGCCAGTTCATCAAGGTCGTAGGCTCCGTACTGAAGTTCCCGCGGCAGGGGTCTCTCCTCACCGAGAACCGCCCGGTCAAACGGCTGAAGCCGCTTGAATACATCCGGTCCGAACCTGTCATACCACAGCAGGGTGTGGGCCGTGGACAGCGAACCCGCCCAGGGATAAGGCCTCATGCGGTACTTTCCGGATAACCGTTCGAGGGCCCCGTCAAACCGGTTCCGCTCTCTTTCTGTTTTCCACGACTGTTGCGGGATAAAAAACAATTCCGTGAGGAAGCTGTCGCCGGCCACGTGATACAGTCCGCGGATGCCGTACTTTTCGGGGTCCCGGGCAACAGCGGAGCCTGCCGTCAGTTTGAATTCCCCGAACATGAAAAGGGATACGCTGCTTACGTTTTTTCCAAGAAGATGAATTGTATCCATCGCCTCCCGAAAGGTCTCCGTGGGAAAATCCGAAAAACACATAATCTCCACGGCTATGCCCTCACGGGCAAGGGTCCTTACGGCTGCTTCCATGTCAGCGGCGGCAATGCCTTTGCCGATAAGCTTGAGCACCCTTTCGGAGCCTGATTCAAGGCCGACAGACAGGGCCAGGCAGCCGCCCTTTTTCAGGGTATCGGCGAGTCCGGCGCTGATGGATTTCTCGGCACGCATATCCGTTGCCCAGCGCGGTCCGCCTGCCGCCAGGGTTTCCGCCATGGCGGAAAGTGTTTTCGGGGATATTGTATCCTCCGACAGGTAAAATATCCTGCACCGGTATTTTTCGGCGAGGAAACGCAGATCCGAAGCGGAGCTTTCCGCGCCCCGTTCCCTGTACGAAGCGGTGCCTTTGTCCGTCAGGCCGTAGTGGCAGAAGGCGCATCCCCCCCAGTAGCAGCCTCGGGCCGCATCGTAGGGAAGAACAATTTCGGGAGACAGGTAATCATCCAGGTCAAGACCGTCGAAATCCGGCGGCGGAAGCGCCTTGAGGTTTGTATCGCGCCTGCCGGATATGATACCGGAGGGCCGTTTCCCCTGAGATTCAGCAGCCGCGATGTCGTACAGGGTTTCCTCCCCCTCGAACAGCACCGCCGCGTCAAAGGGCGCAAGGGCGGAACCGCGTATATCCTCCGGCATGTTAAGAAAAAACTGCGTCGCGGCGGAACCGCCAAGTACCAGGGCAAGATCCGGGAATTCCCGCCGCAGCAGGACCGCGAGGTTCCAGGCCGGCTGAAGCTGGCTTAAAAAAGCCGCGGATATCCCGAGAACCCCCGGCTGTCCTTCCCTGACCCAGGGAACAATGACGCCGCGGAAATAACCGTCGAAGGGATTGTTTTCAGGCTTCGCATCCTGTTTCATTTCATCAGGATTCATCAGGGAGAACGGCTTCCGGTAACTGCTGAAAGAAAACCTTAAGGGGTAGTAGGCGGCGCTCAGAACGGCGAGCGCGTATTCGATACTATCCGCGGCCTCTCCATACTTCCCGTAATCGTAAAAATCCTTAAGACCCCGCATAATGGAAACGGCTTCCGTCACCGTCATTTTCGCCGATGCCCCTTCCTCAAGGGTTTCGGCCAGGATGGCGTATTCAAGGGCTTCCGGATGATCAAGCGAAGGTCTTCCGTCAAGCTGTCCGAACCTTTGCCGCACTTTTTCGAAGGCGACCGTCACCGTCTCTTCACGCAGCAGCCAGCGGAAGCCGCCTGCGTTGGCGTCAAGCTGCCGCACCGAAACTCCCCGGCTCCGGAGGTATCCGGTCAGGACAGGGAGGGATATATATGGAGCGGTCGGATCACAGCAGGGGGGATAAACAAGGCTGACTCTCATTGTAATTCATATTCTGCAGGAAACGTGAGCCAAGAACAAGATGCCGGCTCCGTTCGGGCGAGCAGAGTTTCATGCTCAGCGCCGTCGCCGCGGGCGAACCGGCCTGCACAGCCGCATGCATCTCCTCCGGCCGGAATCACAGGGGCGGCATCAGCCGAACATGAATGAATCGAGAAAACTGACGGCGTGTTCCAGATTTTCTATGGATTCCACAATATCGCGCTCTTTCTCCAACACATGTCCCGCCTCCGGCTGAACGAGAATTCTTACATGACTCAGGGCGGAAAGAGTCTGGATTAAAGCGGGCCTGTAAAAGGAGTCCGCCGTGCCGATTACATAAGCGGAACGGATAGTGTTGCCCACAAGCAGGTTCACGATATCCGCATGATTCACTGCCGGAGTAAGCCAGATGCACTGTCTCTGTTCATTTGAGAAATAGTCAATATTGTTTCGGACCATATGGTACAGTACGCTCGTGCCGAGGGATTTTGCCGTATAACACACAGTTCCTTTCCCGGTAAACTCCTTTACAACGCTGAAAAAGGCTTCGGCGTCGCTCATCAGATACTCGGCTTTTTTTGCGTCCGTCAATCTGTTGAATACATCATTTTCGTTATACCGGTAATCAAGGGACAATACGGACCATCCCTGGTCAAGAAACACGCCCTGCAGGTAAAAGAAAATCGGCGCCTCCGGCGGATACTGATAACCCGGCAGGAAGACCGCTGTCCCCCTGGATTTATCCCCTGATGCGGAGGCAGGCGTCCATAAAACATTCCTGACCTGCCGGCCGTCTCCTCCCCTGATATTTTCCAGACTTGAAATATTCATTCTATAACCCTCGTAGTCCCGATAAACAATAGTACCTGTTAATACTCAGGCGGCAGCTGTTCGAGCTCTGCAAACGTGAACACGGGTCCGTCGAGACACACATACTTCGCACCGACGTTGCACCGGCCGCATTTGCCTATCCCGCACTTCATCCTGTTTTCCAGAGAGAGGATAATATCTTCCTTGGGGAAGCCGAGTTCGAGGAGAACAGGAATGGTAAAACGGATCATGATGGGCGGTCCGCATACCAGTGCCAGGGCATTCGCGGTGGAAGGCGCCGCTTCCTTCAGAACATTGGGCACGACCCCCACCTTTCCCTTCCATTCCTCCTGGGG
>SPDA01000094.1 GCA_004525155.1 Spirochaetales bacterium | reverse complement strand
GCGAGAGAAGCGTTCAGGGCATCGACCCCCGAGGCCGGATCCAGGCTTGTCATGAGGCTTCCGAGGCCGGAGCCCCCGATAGCCAGCTGCGCCGCCAGAAGCTGAAGATCCGCGTTGCCCGGGTCCGCAGCGAGAAGCGCCTGTATAAGGGCATAGGCCGCGGCCATGTCTTCGGCGGTTCCGGAGGCCAGTATATCCTCCGCGTAATTGACCTGCTGCTGAGCGGAAAGACTGGAAGGATCCCGCTGAAGAAAGGACAGGGGGCTGTATGTAAAAATCCGCTGGCAGGAAACCGCGGCAAGTGTGAGCACTACGATCAAGGATACAAGCCGAAAAAGGGATGTACGTTTCATGATTTCCCTCCTGGAAGGCGATTATTTATTATCGGCCATTCCGCCTTCGAGTATACTTCATGATGGAAAAAAAAACTATAGAAGAGACGATTCGAACTTGCCGCTAGGTTTCCGGTCCGCCCGGCAGATTCCCGAGGGCTTTCCGCAGTTCCGCCGCGCTGGAAAGGGGAAGCGTGCAGGCCCCGTTACTGCAGAGATATATACGGGGTCCGTCTCCGGAAAGGGGAAAATCCCGGATAAAAGGCGCGGCTTCCTCCAGGCTTTTCCGTTCCGCCGGTCCCGCCGCCGCCATCCACTGGGCCCGGGGAAGGTAAAAGGAACGCCGAACATCCTCGAATTCTGCAAATTCCGTACCCCGCCCTGCGTCATGTTCCGGTCCGAGCCAGAGGATCTGAAGGTCTTCCCCCGTCATGTCCATGAAAGCGGTAAGAAAAAATGCATGCCCCGAGGGATACCGGGAAACATCCCCGGCAGCGGAAGCGATGAGTCCTGCGGCCAGGTCCCGGTACATGGTCTTTCCGGAATACGAATAAAGCCTGTACAGATTATGCAGGGTCACGGAATTGCCCGAAGGAACGGCGCCGTCATAATACTGTTTCTGCCGGGCCGGGAGAACATCATCATCCTGAGGCGAAAAATAGAAACCGCCGTCTCCGGGGAAGAGACGTATTTGAACATCCATGAGACGCAGGGCCTCATGAAGGTAGGCGGATTTGAAAGTGGCATGGTACAGTTCCAGGCAGGCGAAAATGGAATAGGCGTAATCGTCGAGAAATCCGCCTGCGGGCCGCTCTGCCAGGTGCTTAAGCTGTCCTTCCCCGTAACTGCAGCTGCCGGCGATAAACGCCCAGGCTTTTTCCGCGGCTTCGATATAATCCTTTCTGTCGAGGACCCAGCCGGCCCTGGCGAGGGACGCCGTCATGAGACCGTTCCAGTCGGTCAGGATCTTGGTATCGAGGAAAGGAGGTTCCCTCCTGCCGCGCAGGTTTTTAAGTTCCCGGCGGAGTTCTTCGTATTCCCCGCTGCGCCAGGCATCCCGATTTTTCAGAAAAAGAATGTTTCTGCCGTCCGGTTTCCCGGTCATGGGATCCGTAAAATTCCCCTGCCGTGACAGGCTGAACAGCTTCGCAAGTCTTTCTGCCGCATCTCCGGAAAAAGCTTTGCCGATTTCATCCATGGACCAGAGGTAATACCTCCCCTCCTCCCCCTCGCTGTCGGCGTCAAAGGCGCTGTAAAAGGCGTCATCCGGGCGGCGCATGTCCGACAGTACGAAATCCGCGGTGGCCGTGAGAGATTCCCGTAACAGCCTGCCGTCTTTTTCCGGCAGCCCGGGGAACCGGACGGCTTCGGTAAAAGCGAGAACCATGAGGGCCTGGTCATAGAGCATTTTTTCAAAATGGGGGACTTTCCATGCCGCGTCCGTGGCATAGCGGTGAAAACCGCCCGCCAGGTGATCATGAATGCCGCTGAGCACCATGGCCTTAAGGGTGCCGACTGCCATATCCCGGGAGACCGCATCTCCCCTGTCATGCGCGTAACGCAGAAGAAAAAGCAGTATGTGCGGCGAGGGAAATTTCGGGGCTTCTCCGAACCCGCCGTGTTCCGCGTCGTATTTGGCTGCCAGGCTTGCGGCACAGGCTTCCTGGACGTTTCCGGCCATGACGGCGTCCTGATCCGGCTTGTCCAGGGCAGCGAGGGCCTGCTTAACGGAATCGGCGGATGCGGTCACATCGTGCCTCCGGCCCGTCCAGAGTTCCTGCAGCGCAGGCAGGAGATCCTTAAGCCCCCTCCTCCGGAAGAGGGTATCCTTTGGAATATAGGTAGCGGCAAAAAAAGGTATTTTTTCCGGGGTCATCACGATGCTCAGGGGCCATCCGCCGGTCCCGGCCAGCATCTGGCAGGCTGCCATATACACGTTGTCTATATCCGGCCGTTCCTCCCTGTCAACCTTGACGGAAACGAAATGCCTGTTGAGAAGCTCCGCCACATCACCGTCTTCGAAGGATTCATGGGCCATCACATGACACCAGTGACAGGTTGAATAACCAATGGAAAGAAATACGGGCTTGTCCTCCGCTTTCGCCTTTTCGAAGGCTTCATCACCCCAGGGAAACCAATCCACTGGATTTCCGGCATGCTGCAGAAGGTAGGGGCTTTTTTCTTTTGACAATCTATTCGCCATAGGTATAAAATACTAGAGTTTATTACTAAGGTATAGCCTTTTAACAGCTGCCGCCCAGCCGCCCCGTTTACAGGAAAAATGTTTTCTTTTATAGTTTACCGGACCTCGATATAAGGAAGTACGAATGAAAAATTCCGTTAGATATCTCCTTCTGTTACTCTGCGCTGCCCTGCTCGCTTCAGCCTGCGCCACCGCCAAAACGTCTCCCCCGGAAAAACCCGGGAAGGCGGCAGTCTCCGAAAAAAAACTTCCTGATGAAAAACTTTCCGAAGAAAAACTGCCCGATCAAAAACCGGAACCTGTAAAACCCGTCCCGGAGGCAACCGCACCCGCGGCAGCAAACAGGAACCTCACCGGATACTGGTCAGGGAACCTCGATCTCGGCGACAGCACCCTGACGCTGATTTTTTCCATAAAAAAGAAGGGAGACTCGTATGCTGTTTCCCTGGACATTCCCCAGCAGAACGCGAAAAATTTTCCTGCTACCTCGGCACGGGAGGAGGCCGGAAAGCTGATTGCAGAATTCAGCACTATCGGCGCGCGGTTAACCTGCGTTCCGGCAGAGGGTGATACCATGAAGGGCACCTGGGGGCAGAGCGGGCTCGAGTTCGAAATTCTCCTGGAAAAGCGGGAGAATTCCATCACCCTGCGGCCGCAGGACCCGGTGAAACCCTATCCCTACGCGGAAGAGGAGGTTGTTTTCCTGAACGAAAAGGCGGGGGTTATGCTCGCCGGGACGCTGACCTACCCGAAGGCGGAAGGGAAATTTCCGGCAGTCCTGTTCGTATCCGGTTCCGGCCCCCAGAACAGGGATGAGGAAATTTTCAATCACCGGCCCTTCCTGGTGCTGGCGGATTACCTTTCCCGGCTCGGCTTCGCAGTGCTGAGATACGACGACAGGGGAACGGGGCAGTCCACCGGTGTGTACAATGCAGCTACGACCCTCGATTTCGCCGAAGACGCCCTTGCCGGCGTCGCTTTCCTTTCCAGTCTGCCCATGGTCGACAAAAACAACCTCGGCGTCCTGGGCCACAGCGAAGGAGGACTCATAGCGCCGATGCTGGCCGTTTCCACGGACCTTGTGTCCTTCATCGTTCTGCTGGCGGCGCCGGGTTTTCCGGGGGAGGACGTCATCATTCTCCAGAACAGGGCCATCATGCTCGCTTCCGGCCAGAGCATGGCGCAGGTTAACCAGGCAAATGCCATAAACCGGGATCTGCACACCATCATCAAAAACGAGCCGGATCTGAAGACTGCGGAAACCAGGATACGCGAATACCTCGGCAGGCTCAATTTCTCCGAGCCCCAGATAAACGCCCTGGTGGCCCAGACCACGAGTTCCTGGTTCAAGACCTACCTTATGTACGATCCCCGCCCCGTGCTTGCAAAAGTGAAAGTGCCGGTTTTGGCCTTAAACGGAAGCAGGGACCTCCAGGTTACCCCCGCGGAAAACCTCGCCTCCCTCGACAAGGCCTTGAAGGAAGGCGGAAATACCAGGGTTACCCTGCGGGAACTTGAGGGTCTCAATCACCTTTTCCAGCCGGCGCGGACCGGTCTCATGAACGAGTATGGAAGCATAGATGTAACTTTCGCGACGGAGGCGCTCAACATTATCGGGGACTGGCTTTTGGCGGCGGTTTCCGGTAAAGGAGGAAACAATTGAATCAGGGCACCGGCTTCTCTTCGTAGATATAGACGATCCTGGCCGAAGCGAGCCTCTTTCTCTCCAATAGGGAGCGGCGGTGATTCCGGTATTCGAAAAAGATAATGGAAAAGACCTCCCAGATGAGCACCCAGGCGCCGATATAGAGGCCTTCGGGAATAAGCGAAAGGATGCGGAGGGATGTCGTTTCCGGCAGTCTGTCCTGGATGAGAAAACCTCCCACAAGCAGGCAAAGACCGAAAGCCGCATACATAACGGTGCTCCACAGGAAACGTCTCCGCTGAAAAACCAGTTTTGTATATGAATACTTGAAAAAGTGCCTGAATCCCTGGATGCTTTCCCTCTCCTTTTCCTCGTCCTGCAGTTTTTCCGGCAGATGAAAATAGATTTCAATTTTAGCCTTGAGGGGAATTTCGTGGGAGCATTCTTCAAGGTATTCGATGAGTTCCTTGTCCAGGTCCCTGTTGCGGACGGGTGAAAAATCCCATTCGTCGTAGATATCCTTGTAATAATCGAGGGCGATATCTACGTAATAGGTATCCTTCTTCCTGTTGTAGCGGTAAATTTTTTTCGGATCAAAAATATCGTAGGCCATACACTCCCATAGTACCACGATTTACCAACTAGTACACCATAAAAAAGGCCCCGTACGGCAAGTATTGACGGATAACTGACCCTGCGGTAGAGTGATGGCAGACATGAAAAAGCTCCTCCCCGCAGCGCTTTTTTTTCTGCTTATTTCCTTTACCCTTTCCGCACAGAATGCCGGGGAACTGTTCGGCCAGGGCAACACGGCGTACAAAGCGGGGGACTACACGGCGGCCTACGATCTGTTTACCAGGGCCGTGGCGGCGGAACCGGAAAACGCCAGGTACCAGTACAATCTCGGCCTGGCAGCGCGCAAACTGAACCTGTACAGCGAATCCGCCGGAGCCCTTAACAAGGCCAAGAAACTGGATCCTTCCGTCTCCTTTACCGGCAACCCGCAGGATTTCGAGGACAAGCTTACAGAAATGACGAGGCTCTCCGACAGCGCTGCGGATGAGGGCGGCTCCGCCGGGATCTTTGCCGAAGGGGAGGCCGCCTACAAAAACGGCGACTACGAACGAGCCTTCGATTTCTTCAGCCGCGCGGTTACAGGAAATCCCGGCGTCGCCAAATATCAGTACAACCTCGGGCTGGCGGCGCGTAAGATTAAAAATTATCCCGCCGCGCTTGCGGCCTTTGAAGAAGCGAAACGGCTGGATCCGGTCATCGGCTTTACCAGTGACAAACAGGGTTTCGAGGACAAACTGGCGGAGGTACGGTCAGGCGCAGCGCCCGGCAGCACCTCTGAAGCCGCAGGCGAAGACGCTTCAGCCGAAACCGCTCCCGCTCAGGAGAAAAGCGCCGGGAAGCCCGCGAGAATGAGTTCGAAAAACCTCCGCACCTTCCTCATGCTGCTGGGCGCCGCCATTTTCATAACAATTATCAGGCTCACCTCCAAAAGGAGAAAAGGCGGGTCTGCCGGAAAAGGGAGCAGCGGGCAGGGCGGCAGGTACTCGGGCGGTACCCGTTCCGGTACAGGCGATTACCATGACTACGACAGGTATTCCTCCTCCGGAACCCACAGCAGCAGTTCCAGCAGCATTGACCATTCCTGATGAAAATCCTCTTCTATGCCGTTAACGGACTTGGTCTGGGACACGTGACGCGCCTGCTCGCCATGGCCCGGGAAATACGAAAACTCAAACCCCGCTGGGAGATCCTCTTCATTACCACCTCAGAATCCGACGCGCTCTACAGGGAAGGTTTCGCTTCCGTCAAGCTTCCGTCGAAAACAGTGGCGCGCGCCACGGGCATGAGCGTTCCGGGGCACCTTTCGATCCTGCATCAGGCTGCCTGGAGCGTGTTCGCCTCCTTCAAACCGGACACCACCGTGGTCGATACATTTCCCGAAGGTTTCGCCCACGAACTGGACCAGGTACTGCGCTGGGAGGAAAGCAAATTCGTCTACGTCTTCCGGCAGAGAAGGGAGGTGAAACTGAACGACAGGTATTTCCAGTCACTGCTCAGGCGCTACCGGCTTATCCTGGTTCCCCATAATCCCGGGGAGGAAGGGATAAGGATTACGGGCAATGACAGGGTGGTCCATACCGGTCCCATCCTGATTCGCGGCAGGCGCGACCTTAGGGACGCGGACGAGGTGAAGCGCGCCTACGGCCTGCCTCAGGACAAAAAGCTCATTCTCATCAACATGGGCGGCGGAGGCCAGGCGGGACTCGAAACAATCCTTGGAAAAATAGTCAGGGCGGTAAACGGCGTACCGGGCTGCTACCCGGTGGCGGCACTGGGGGGCCTGTCCCCGGACATGGCGCTTTCCGGCTGCGGTATTATCCGCGGCTGCTACCCGGTATGCGAACTCTACAAAGCCTTTACCGGCATTATCGCGGGCTGCGGGTACAACACGGTGCACGAGGTCCTGTATTTCCGTAAACCCGGCATTTTCATACCTTTCGAAAGGACGGTGGACGACCAGGAAAGACGCGCGCTCTGGGTGAAGGAAAAGGGAGCCGGCCTCACGGCGGACCCCGGAAACCTGGATATGATTAGCGGCCTC
>SPDA01000630.1 GCA_004525155.1 Spirochaetales bacterium | reverse complement strand
GTCATCATTGCGGGCGGACTCCCGCCGAGAGACGCCATTACCAGGCTGAAACAGGCGAACGGGAAAGTCATCTGTTTTGCGGTTACCGCCAATATGGCCTACAATCTCATCCGCCAGGGCGTAGACGCCCTGATTGTCGAAGGGCATGAGGCAGGAGGGCATGTCGGTCCCGTGGCAACCTCCGTCCTGGCCCAGGAGATTATTCCTGCGGCCGGGGAAGTGCCCGTTTTTGTCGCCGGCGGCATAGGCAGCGGAAGGATGATGCTTCAGTACCTTCTCATGGGAGCGTCGGGCATCCAGATGGGGACAAGGTTCGCGACAGCCGCGGAATCTCCTGCGCATCCCAGGTTCAAGGAGGCGCTTATCAAGGCTTCCGCAAAAGACGCATTGACCACCGCCCAGTTTGATCCGAGAATTCCCGTCATTCCCGTTCGCGCCATCGTCAACGAAAGCACCAGGGATTTCAACACCCTGCAGCTCGGTCTTGTAGCACAGCTGGAAAGGGACTCCATAACTCCCCGGGAGGCGGGCATGAAACTGGAGGAATTCTGGATTGGGGGACTGCGCAAGGCGGCGATAGAGGGGGACGTGGAAACCGGGTCCATTATGGCCGGGCAGAGCGTGGGACTTGTCAAAAGCGTGCTCACGATACGTGAAATTCTGGACGAGTTTATGACTGAAGCGGAAACCGAGGCCGATCGCATAGTCAAAATTCTGGCCGGATAGCTCAGCGGCGCCGCACTTTAACAAATTTTTTATTTATTGTACTCTTTCATTACCAATAAATTCTGCGGGAGGGGATTATGGGTGAAAGACACGTCTATAAAACCAGCGTTTCATGGCTTGAAAAGCGCAGGGGCAATCTGAGCGCGCCGGGACTGCCGGACCTGACGGTTGCAACGCCTCCGGAGTTTCCTGAAGGGATTCCCGGTATCTGGTCTCCGGAACACCTGTACGTGGCCGCCGTCGAGGTGTGTACCATGACCACGTTTCTGGCCATTGCCGCCAATTCAAAGTTCGAATTTATTTCCTACTCTTCCGAAGCCGAAGGCATCCTCGAGCAGCTGGAAACGGGTTACGAAATAACGGAGATCACCATAAGGCCTACCATCACCGTAGCGGCCGAGGCGCAGACGGACAAGGCAAAGCGGCTCATCGAAAAATCCGAAAGACACTGTCTCATCTCGAATTCCATGAAAACGAAAGTCCATCTCGACCCTGTTATTGTCGTCAAAGCCTAGGCAAAGAAAGCTTTAAGCCCTTATTATGAAAGCCGATAATAGCAGTATGATCGATAACGCGACTATTCTAATCACCGGCGGCACCGGTTTTTTCGGTACAGCCATGGCGCGGCGGCTTCTTACCGGATTCAAGCCGAAAAAGCTGATAATCTATTCCAGAGACGAATACAAACAGTTCCTGATGGCTGAAAAATTCAGGGAGCACGAAGATCATCTCCGTTTTTTTATAGGTGATATCCGCGACAAGGACAGACTGGCCAGAGCCTTCTACGATGTGGATTACGTGTTTCACGCGGGGGCCCTGAAACAGGTGCCGGCCTGCGAGTACAATCCCTTCGAGGCGGTAAAGACCAATATCGAAGGCACCCAGAATGTCATCGACTGCGCCATTGACAGGGGAGTGAAAAAAGTGGTGGCTTTGTCCACTGACAAGGCAGTGAATCCCATCAGTCTCTACGGGGCCACCAAGCTGGCTGCCGACAAGATCTTCGTATCCGCAAACGCGTATGCGGGCAGTAAAAACTCGGTATTCTCCGTACTCCGGTCGGGCAATCTTGCCGGGAGCCGCGGGTCGGTCATACCTTTCTTCCAGATGCTCATCGATAAGGGCGAGAAGGAACTTCCCATTACCGACATGCGCATGACCCGTTACTGGGCTACGGTGGAGGAGGCAGTGGACCTTGCCCTTGTCGCCCTCAGGGAAAGCTGCGGCGGGGAAATCTTCGTGTCCAAGATACCGTCCTTCAGGATAACTGATTTGGCGCGCGCCCTCAAGCCGGACTGCGGCCTCAAGGAAATCGGCATACGGGACGGGGAAAAGATCCACGAAATCATGATTACCGAATACGATTCCCTTCATACCAGGGAATATGACGGTCATTACATTATCTTCCCTACCCGGTACAAGCTGGACAAGGGCAGGGGGCTTATGGAAAAGGGTAAAAAAGTAGAGCCCTTTTTTCAGTACACTTCGGACAACAATGCCGACTGG
>SPDA01000392.1 GCA_004525155.1 Spirochaetales bacterium | reverse complement strand
TGTGGTGAAGGATGCTTCCGCGATAAACGTCATCTTTGCCGACGGCTCCGTTTCGGAGGCAGAAGTGATCGTGAGGCAGCCGGAAAACGATCTCGCCGTACTGCAGGCCCGGATAATCCCCGATGACCTCATCCCCGCTACCATGGCGGATTCCGCTTCGCTTAACGTGGGGGATGAGGTCGCCGTGGTGGGCCACCCCTTCGGCATCAGGAATTCCCTGTCCGCCGGCGTTGTCTCCGGTCTGCGGAGGAATTATGAATCGCGGGAGACAGGCGAGACCCTTACAGACCTGATTCAGTTCGATGCCGCGGCAAACCCGGGGAATTCCGGGGGGCCCCTCGTCAACCGCAACGGAGAGGTGGTGGGCATCGTTACTGCCATCGTGAACCCGGTGGAAATGGAGTTCTTTGTCGGTATCGGCTTCGCGGTACCCATAGAAACAGCCGCAGGCGCCGCAGGAGAACCGCTCTGGTAATATTGCAGCCTGAAATTCAGGACAGGAGGATATATGAAAGAAGAGCCTAACCGTCAATCCGAAAATGCATCGCTGGCCGAACAGATCCTCTATGAGGTCAAAAAAGTCATTGTCGGGCAGGACCATTTTCTCGAACGTGTGCTTGTCGCAATTCTGTCGCAGGGGCATCTTCTGGTGGAAGGAGTGCCGGGCCTGGCGAAAACACTGACAGTCAAAATACTGGCACAGGCTATCGCCGGATCGTTCAAACGAATCCAGTTTACCCCCGATCTCGTTCCCGCGGATCTCGTGGGCACGCGCATCTATAATCAGAAGACCGGCACCTTCGGCACCTCTCTCGGGCCGGTGTTTACCAACCTCCTGCTTGCCGACGAGATAAACCGCGCCCCGGCCAAGGTACAGAGCGCGCTGCTCGAAGTGATGCAGGAACGGCAGGTGACCATCGGAGGGGAGACCCACAAGGTGCCGGAACCTTTTCTTGTGATGGCCACCCAGAACCCCATCGAAACCGAAGGCACCTATCCCCTGCCCGAAGCCCAGGTGGACCGGTTCATGATGAAGGTTCTCGTGGATTACCCCAGCGAGGAGGAGGAGTTCGTCATCGTGGAGCGCATGACAGGCAAACCGGCTATGATTAAAGTGGTCGCGGACATATCGCGGCTCCTTGAGCTTCAGGCAAACTGCGGTAAGGTTTATACCGATCCTTCGCTGATGCAGTACGCCGTGCGCCTGGTTGCCGCCACCCGGGACCCGGATGCGTACCATATACCGGACATCTCGAAGTACATCATGTACGGCGCCAGTCCCCGGGCTTCGATTTATCTAATCATCTGCGCCCGCTCCCTCGCCTTCTTAAGGGGGCGCGGCTACGTGGTGCCCCAGGATGTCATCGATGTGGCCCTCGATGTGATTCGTCACCGCCTGGTCCTCTCCTACGAAGCCCTTTCCGATGACGTCTCGAGCGACATGATTATCAGCCGCATCATGGAACACATTCCGGCGCCCGCTCCGCCGATGGAGGAACATGTCACAGTCAGCAGGGAAGCCTGAAAAAATCTTAAAGCGCCTCGAATGGACAGTAATCCGCCGTCTCGACGGGCTGCTCCAGGGGGATTACCGGACCCTCTTTCACGGTTTCGGTCTCGACCTTGCGGAAATACGGGAATATCAGCTGCACGACGATGTGCGTTACATCGACTGGAATGTGACAGCCCGCATGCAGACCCCCTACGTGCGGCAGTACAATGAGGACAGGGAGGTAACTGCCTGGTTTCTGATGGATATAAGCCCCTCAGTCAATTTCGGCACCGTGAAGGTCCTTAAACTGAACCTGCTCATCGATTTCGCGGCGATCTTTTCACGGCTCATCACCAGGCACGGAAACCGGGTGGGCGCCGTATTGTACGACGGCGCGTCTATCAGAATCATCCCGGCGCACAACGGAAAACTGCAGGTGCTTCACCTGCTTAATACACTGCTCGCCCCGCCTGAACGGCGGCATACCCCGCAGACGAATCTGGCCCTGCTTCTCGAAACCGCCCTGCGGATCATACGCAGGCGATCGCTCATTTTCATCGTTTCGGATTTTTTGAGCCTCCCCGGATGGAGCAGGCACCTTGGAATGCTTGCTCACCGTCATGAAACCATCGCCATACGCCTGTTCGACCCGCGGGAGGTGGAACTGCCGGACATCGGTCCGGTTTTCATGGAGGACGCCGAAACCGGCGAGCAGCTCTACCTTGACACCCACGATCGCGGATTCCGCAGACGGTTTACGGAAGCGGCACACCGCCGCGAGACTGACCTGCGGGCTGTCTTTAGTAAAACCGGTGTGGATATGCTTTCACTGTCCACGGAGGACGACCTGGTCCGGGAGATAGTCCGCTTCGCCGCCCTGCGCAAACAGCGGAGGATACTGCCCAAAGCCGCTGCCGGAAGCAGGATGAAATAAGGAGGAAGATATGTCGTTTCAATGGATCAGGCTGCTGTGGCTGCTGCTGCTTATACCTGTCCTGATTTTCACCTACATCCTTCTGCTGCGCCGGAAGCAGAAATTTGCTTTGCGCTACGCCAGTCTCTCCCTCGTAAAGGAGGCAATGGTGCGGGGGCCCGGTATCCGGCGGCATATCCCTCCGGCCCTGTTTCTATTAGGCCTGGCCGTGATGATATTCGCGCTTGCACGGCCCGAGGCCACTGTCCTGCTGCCCTCCTACCAGGGCACCATCATCCTGACGATCGACATATCCGGCAGCATGCGGGCGGATGACATCAAGCCGAACCGCATCGAAGCGGCAAAAGCCGCGGCCCGGGCCTTCGTTGAAAAACAACCGAACAACGTTCTTGTCGGCATTGTTGCCTTCAGCGCTACATCGGCCCTTGTCCAGGCACCGACAAGGAACCGGGAAGACGTGCTTGCGGCAATAGACCGCCTGGCGACCCAGCGGGGCACGGCCGTGGGCAGCGGTATTCTGTCGTCCCTTCGGTCTATCTTCGAGGGAACGGAACTCGAGACAACGCCGTCGCTTTATGAAACCTTCACGCCATCCGACTCAGGCAGAGACCCCGTGCCGCCGGGAAGCTATAAGACCGCGGTTATCGTTCTGTTAAGCGACGGCCAGAGCAACCGCGGGCCCGATCCGATGGAGGCGGCGGAGCAGGCTGCGAATCTCGGTGTAAGGGTATACACCGTCGGCCTCGGCGACCCTTCGGGCATGGTCATGAATTTTTACGGCCACTCTGTCCGCGTCCGGCTGGACGAGGAGAGCCTTAAAAGCATAGCGCGCATAACGGAAGGCAGTTATTTCAAGGCCGGCAGCGAGGCGGAACTGATCAGCATCTACGAAGAATTGAGCACCAAACTTGTTTCCGAAACGGAAAAAACCGAACTAACCGTATTCTTCACGGCAGC
>SPDA01000179.1 GCA_004525155.1 Spirochaetales bacterium | reverse complement strand
TGCCTGTCGGATTCAGTCTCGGTCTTGTCTGGACACCCTGTGTCGGTCCCATTATGGCTTCAGTCATAAGTCTCGCCCTGACTGAAAGTCTCGACGGCGGCGCAGTACTTATTACTCTTGCCTACGCGATGGGTACGGCGATTCCCATGTTCCTTATAATGCTTACCGGACGAACCCTCCTTAACCGCGTGCCGTTTCTCGTAAAAAATACGGGGAAAATCCAGAAGGTCTTCGGCGTTCTCATGATTGTTGTCGGCATTGCCATTGCATTAAACTGGGACCGGCAGGTCCAGACGGCACTGCTGCGGATATTCCCGAAGTACGGGACCGGCCTTACCGCAACGGAAAATATTGACATAGTACAGAACGCTCTTGCCAGGCGGGAGAGCAAATCCGACGGCTCAACCGGTGCGGAGGGACAGACGGCCACCGGGAAAAATATGAGGAGTTTCTCTTATGCGAACCAGCCCAGAAAAGGAAAACTCGGCGACTACGGAAAAGCCCCGGAAATTGTGACGCAGGGAACCTGGTTAAATACGGAAGGACCGGTTTCGATGGAGGACCTTAAAGGAAAAGTTGTACTTATCGATTTCTGGACATACAGCTGCATTAACTGTATCCGCACTATACCCTATCTTGAATCCTGGTATGACAAATACAAGGATGAGGGCTTTGTCATTATCGGTGTGCATACTCCGGAATTCGAATTTGAAAAAAACGAGAATAATGTGGTACAGGCCATGAAAGATCTGGGGGTGGATTGGCCCGTAGTTCTCGATAACGATTACAGCCAATGGCGGGCATATTCAAATCATTACTGGCCCGCGCATTACTTCATCGATGTTCAGGGGAATATCCGTTATTACCAGTTCGGAGAAGGCAATTATGAAACCGCCGAAGATGTAATCCGGGCCCTGCTCAAGGAAGGCGGCAAAGAGGTGCAGAAAACAAAGACTGAAAAGGAACGCAAAATTGAAGCAAAAACATCCGAGACCTATCTCGGGTTCAGCCGCGGAACGGAATTTATTTCTGAAGTTACAATGGTCAAAGACCAGGCTCTGGATTATATCCCGGCTGAAAATCTGAAAAATGGAAACTGGACTTTGGATGGCACATGGACTGTAACCCGGGACTATATTGTTCCTGAAGACAACGGAAGCCTGCTTCTGCGGTTCAATGCGAAAAATGTCTATCTTGTGCTGGAGCCGGAAGAGGCCGGGGGCAGCATTACCGTTGCCATGGATGGTGAAAACATTCAAAACACCAGGGACGTGGTGAACGGAACACTTATACCCGATAAAAGCAGGCTGTACGAGCTTATCGACCTTCCGAAAGCCGGTTCACATGTTCTTACTTTGAAAATAAATGGAAGGTTCCGGCTTTTCGCTTTTACCTTCGGTTAATTAACGATTTATGCAAGGAGCCGCATATGCGCACTATATTATTATTTATTTTTTCCGTCTTAGTCATCGGCCAGATGCCCGGACAGCCTGTCCATACCGAGAAATTATCCAGTGTAATTTTTACGGGAGGCAGGTTCTGGTACCTGCAGGCGGCCTTTGATGAAACGTACGGAGTTGTTGATACGTCGGCCGGTTATACCGGAGGAAGCTCAGCCAATCCTGCCCCGGTAAATTATTCCGGGTCCGGTCATCTTGAAGCGGTAAAGATTGTTTATCATCCTGACCGGGTTTCCTTTAAGGAGCTTCTCGATGTGTATTTCAGAAATATTGATCCTGCCGATTCCGGCGGTCAATTCAAAGAAAGAGGAAAACAGTTCAGGACCGTAATTTTCTGGACCGAAGAATCCCAGAAGCTCGAATCGCTTCAGTACCTGGACAAGCTCGGCAGATCCGGCCGCTTTGAAAAACCAGTCGTTACTGAACTGGAGAAGGCAGGCGCATTTTATGACGCAGGGAAAAAGGAACAGCATTATTCAATTCTGAATCCTGCTCTGTTTAAAACAAATTATGCCCGGTCCGGAAGGGAAAATCTTATGAAAGGGGAAAGCACGATGAATGATCAGGCAAAAAAATACTCAAAGCCCGGAAAGCAAGAACTTAAAAAGAAACTTGATTCCGAGCAGTACCATGTAACCCAGGAAAACGGTACTGAACCCGCCTTTAAAAATACGTACTGGAATAATCACGAAGAAGGCATCTATGTGGATGTTGTGACCGGCGAGCCGCTCTTCAGTTCGAAAGATAAATATGATTCCGGCACAGGCTGGCCGAGTTTTATAATTCCGCTGGTACCGGGAAATGTCATTTCCGAGACAGATACATCCTACGGGATGATTCGCACGGAGGTCCGCAGCCGGTTTGGAGATTCCCATCTCGGGCATCTTTTCAATGACGGTCCGAGACCGACGGGGCTGCGTTACTGCATAAATTCCGCATCCCTGCGTTTTATTCCCGTAAAGGATCTGCAGCAGGAAGGATACGGGGAATTTGAAAAATATTTCAAGTAACAAGCTGCCGGGGAATGACGTCCGCGTATTCCCCGGTGAATAGACGTACTATGGAGGTATATATAGTATGAAAAAGATAATTGTTTCAGGTTTTATATTAATAATTGCCGCGGGATTAGCATTTTCATCGGCCGCGAAAGAAAAGGATTCCATAAAATACCCCGAACCTGCCGGGGCCGCGACGAAGGAAGCAGGAACCGGTATGGCGGTATTTGCCGGGGGATGCTTCTGGGGAGTGGAAGGCGTTTTTGAGCAGCTCAAAGGCGTAACGAATGTTGTTTCGGGTTACAGCGGCGGAGAGGCATCGACAGCAACATACGGGCAGGTCGGAAGCGGAAGCACCGGCCATGCTGAATCCATAGAGATTACCTATGATTCGTCGGTCATGAATTACGAAACTCTTCTTAAAGTATTTTTCAGCGTGGCTCATGATCCTACCGAGCTTAACTACCAGGGACCGGATGTGGGTACTCAATACAGATCCGCCATTTTCTTTATGAATGATGTCCAGAAACAGGCGGCGGAAAAATACATCAAACTGCTCGATGACGCTAAAGTGTACCCGAAAAAAATCGTTACGGAGGTAACACCCTATAAGGCATTCTACGCCGCGGAAGATTACCATCAGAATTTCATGCGGAACAATCCGGACTATCCATACATCGTATACTGGGACCTTCCGAAGATGGAGCGCCTGAAACAGGAATTCCCAGAGCTGCTAAAGAAATAATTAATAACGGAACATGATCCTGATTACAGAAACGCGCCGCCCCCGTACAGGGCCCGCGCGTTTCTGTAAAAAAGTCCTTCGGCGAAAACACGCGCGTCCTCCGTGTCGAAATATCCGCTTTCCACCTTCTGGGAAAGCACCAGGGAGGTAACGTACTTGAAGGCGAGTACGGCGCCGTAGCTCTCTTCCGAAGTCCAGTTGTCCCCGCCCCAGGTAATCCTGTCCGATGTCTGGGCGACCTCGATATATTCGTGGAGGGCGGACACGGCTGCTGTCGTGGAAATGAGCGGCAGCCAGCAGAGGTCGAGATAGACATTCGCGTAATTGTGCGCAAGCCCTCCCACTTCATGGAACCAGGGATATCCGCCGTGAAAAAGCACGAACCTGATCCGCGGGTACCGTGCTATGACCGGTTCCAGGTTCATGGGGTTGGAGCCGCGTATAATACCCAGGCCGGCATGCTGCTGAAAAGGCAGGTCCAGCTCTTCCGCCGCATCGCAGATAGTGTGGAAGATGTAATCGCCGAAAGCTAGTTTTTCCTCCGTCCTCAGTTCATCAGGATGCCGGCCGAAAGCACGTCCGGCATCCGCCCTGCTCACCTTTTCGTAGCGGATCATCCTGTCGTACGCGAGGGCGGACTTCAGCGCGACACAGCCGGCTTCTTTCTGCTGCCGGATCTTCCAGCGGATCCACTCCGTATAATCGTCCAGACTGCCGGGCTTCAGTTTATACCATTGGAGGGGGTTGTTGCCGTTATGGTCCATGGCCTCTTCATGGTATCCGAATAAAAGCATGTTGATGCGGAAATTCGGCTTGAACAGATCGGGATGGCCGAGGTCACTGCCCGGATCCCAGTAACTGTCCTGTACCACGGCCTCGTAACGGCAGCGGTTCCGTAAAATATCTAGATGAAAGCCGGGCCCGGCATGGGCAGTGCTGATGCGATTGGATAATTCATCCCAGGATTGTGCCGTTATTTTTCCGTCTACGTGGTACAGCTCACGCAGGCTCTTTTCCAGCCATACGAAGTAGGAATTAAGTCTGACTTTCGCCAGGTATTCGGCGCGCGATTTTTCAGTATCGCCGAAAGGCACATTGCACCAGGCGACATAGGAGTTGAGCAGAATTTTATCCAGGGACAAGTCGGTAAAGAATTCGTCCTGCTGATGGTGTTCATGGGTGCTGAAAATAGGCAGTGTATCCACAAAGTTCCTTATTTGCCGGTACGATTTTTCCTGACGCATACGTATTCCTTTGAAGACGGATTTAAGCGAATCAGTCAATTGTACAGCTTATAAGCTGGTTTTGAAAGATGGAAATTTATTTCCGGAAGTGCGGATACCTTGTTTTCTGTATGTTTAGCAAGAGCCGTCTTCCGGAGACGTATCTGTCCCTGATGTTTCCTAATTATTTTTCTATGACAACCCGGAATATTCCCGGTTGTGTTTCCCTGATTCCCTGCACTGAAAATCCCTGTTCTTCAGCGGATTTAGGCACATTTTCGAGGGGCTCACCGGCGGTAAGAAGCACCTCGAGCCTGTCCCCGTCCCGATAGTTCAAGAAATTTGGCGACACCTATACCCACAATGAGAACCCTGGATCGCAGCAGTTTCTCCTGTCCTGCTCCGCCCGCATTTTTCAGAAGGATCTGCCTGCTGTACCGCAGTATCTGCTCTTCGCCGGGGGACATGGTTCTCAGCTGATTTACGCCCGGGATGCGCTTTCCAGATCTTCCATAAGGTCTTCCGGATCTTCAAGGCCGACCGACAGCCGGAGGAGGTTTTCAGTAATTCCCAGCTCACCGCGTTCCTTTTCCGGTATGGCGGCATGCGACATTTTCGCGGGATAAGAGAGTATCGATTCCACTCCGCCGAGGGAAACAGCGACAGTCCAGATCCGCACATTGCTCATCAATCCAAGGGCACGTTCCAACGAGTCCGTTTTAAAAGAAACCACGGCGCCGAAACCTTTTGCCTGCCGGCTGATGATATCATGCCCCGGATGATCGTCAAGTCCGGGATAATACACTTCACGTACCCAGGGCCGGGTTTTAAGCCATCGTGCAATAACCATCGCTCCTTCGGCCTGAAACTGCATCCTGGCGCGGAGAGTTTTAATCCCGCGCAGAAGAAGCCAGGAATTTTCCGGGCTGAGCATGTTTCCCGTCATGTTCTGCACGGCGTAGATCTTGGCGCCTGTTTCCTTTGTTTTTGTAATAACCGCTCCGGCAATAAGGTCGCTGTGCCCGCCTAAAAATTTGGTTGCGCTGTGAATGCTTATGTCTATTCCG
>SPDA01000406.1 GCA_004525155.1 Spirochaetales bacterium | reverse complement strand
CCGGCCGCGGATTGTCAAAGAAAGGTAAAGCGTATATATTGCTCGGCAGGGGACCCGGACAGGGCCGCACCATGTAAAAACCATGAAAATTCAAAAACCTGTTCTCAGTATTGTAAGAGGCAGTTTCGCCGCGGCAGGCGCCTTCAATCTCCTGTTTTTTCTCTTCGTACTGCCTTTCATCATCCTGCTTTCCTTCTGCACACCGCGGGTGAACATGCTGATGATGTACAGGGCGTTATTTTACGGAGAAAAATCCATACCGATTAAACCGGCACCGCTCGAATCCCTGCCCGGCTACCTTCCGGGTATGTTCGTCCTGCTTGAAGATCATAATTTTTACAGGCACCCCGGCATAGATCCGGCAGCAATAGCCGAAGCAATGGAGCGCAACAAATCCAGGGGGCAAATGACTTACGGCGCCAGCACCATAACCCAGCAGCTTTCACGGACCATTTTTCTCACGCCCCGAAAAAACTATCTTCGGAAATACCTTGAGATATTCATCGCCCTCGAGACGGATCTTATCCTTTCCAAAGACCGTATTATGGAGCTGTACCTGAACGAAATCGAATGGGGCAAGGGCGTCTTCGGCATCAGGCAGGCATCCCTTTATCATTACGGGAAGAAACCGGACGCCCTTACGAAAGAGGAATATATGAGGCTGGTCTCGATTATTACCAACCCCAGGGACTTCAACGTAAAAACTCTGTTCCGGCAAAGCGGCATGGCAGCTCGGTACGCGGCCCTGAACGCCCGGTTCAACTGACGATAAGCATTTTGGAAGTTGCTGCCAAAATGCTTACGTATTGACAGTTACATATGCTTAAACTATGCTCCTTCTGTGAATATCCTGTCGCTTCTCTCCCTTTCCAGCGGAATTGCTTATCTTTTCCTGGGCATCAATGTTCTCCGTATTGACCTCCGGTCCCGGGCTTTCTGGTACTTTTTCCTTGTCTGCTTCTGTTTCTCTTTCTGGTCTGTAAGCTTTACCTGGTTTTATTCGGCTCCTGACGTCAAGACCGCAGAAACCGCCTACAGGGCAGCCTCCCCGGGCTGGCTGTTCTTTATCAGCTTTGCGTTCATGTTTTTTTTAAATCTTACAAACAGGTCCATCAAAACCTGGGTTGCCCTTGTTTTTTTGTATCTTCCCCCGGTGATCTTCTGCGGAAAAATGTTTTTTTCCTCCTTTTATTTTGACACCTTCATACGGATAGAAGGTGTCTGGCATCTTGTCATGGAAAAATCCCTCTGGACCGCGGCATTCAGCGTGTGGTTCTTCTCCCTTTTCACCGTTTCGACGGTTTACATCTTAATCTGGAAAAAAAACTCAACCTCCGTCAAGGAGAAGAAACAGGCCGGTATCCTCATCGTAAGCCTGGCTGTTAATTACATCCTGTCGCCCGCCACGAACCTGTTTCTTCCTTTTCTGGACATTCGCATTCTGCCGCAGCTCGCCCATCTCGTGGCGCTTCCCTTTATCTTCAGTATCTATATAGCCATTACCAGATATAAAATGCTCGTCATAAACCCTCAGCTCGCTGTGGACACCATCATGTCCACAGTCGCGGATTTTCTGATTCTTCTCGACAAGGATTTGAGAATTTCCCGTGTCAACAAACAGTGTCTTGTTTCACTTGGGTACACGGAGGAGGAACTCGTACAAAGGGACATTTTTTCCCTTATCCGGCCTGGTTATGACCGAAGCATTACGGCAGGCGGGTCTTCCGAAATTGATTTTTTGAGAAAGAACGGTTCCTCTATTCCCGTCAGGATAACCTGGACGCCGCTCTTCGACGAGTTCGGCGACAGCATCGGGTACATCGCGGCGGGGCACAACATAGAAATCGAGCGCTTTTTAACCGAGGCAAGAGCCGAGGCTGACCAGGCAAACATGGCAAAGAGTACTTTTCTCGCGCACATGAGCCACGAGATTCGGACTCCCATCGCGAGTTTAAGCGGCATAATTGAACTTTTGTCACTCGATTTCAGGAAGGGAAGTGCCGGAGAATATCTCCATATGGCAAAGGATTCCGTCAAATCACTCATGACCCTCATTAACGATCTGCTGGACATATCGAAGATAGAAGCGGGCAAGATGGAATTTCATCCCTCTGTTTTCAACCTGCAGTCGCTGCTTGAGACAGTGGAAAACACGTTCAATCTGAGGGCTGAGGAAAGCGGCTTCGCCTGACCCTGGAGAACCCTCTTTCGCACGAAAAAACCTATATTTCCGATGCCGACAAAATAAAACAGATACTCATAAATCTCGTTTCAAATGCGGTGAAATTCACCCAGACCGGCGCCGTATCGGTAAGCGTTCGGCCATCCCCGATTCCTCCCTCCTCCGACTCCATGGAAATTCTTGAATTCACGGTGGAGGATACGGGTGCCGGCATACCGGAAGGGAAGGAGCCCTACCTCTTTACCGAGTTTCTGCAGTTCGACAATGCCGCATCTCTCGAGTACAAGGGCACGGGACTCGGCCTGGCGATCAGCAAACGCCTCGTCGAATTTCTGGATGGGAAGATCTGGTATAAAAAAAGGACTCCGCAGGGCAGCGCCTTCGGTTTCACTATTCAGGTCAGAAAAAACAATAATCCGGAATATTTTTCGGAAGATACGGTCGTAAGCGACATCTCCGCCGCCGGCCTCAAGGGTTTGAAAATACTCATAGCCGAGGACAACAGCTCCAACAGGATCTTCCTCTCAGAACACCTCGGCAGGTACGGCTGTGTCATCCGGGAAGCAGGCAACGGTTTCGACTGCCTCAAAAAACACTCTGAGGAGCAGGCGGACATCATACTCATGGATGTGAACATGCCGGTCCTGAACGGGCTGGAAACGGCGCGTAAAATCCGCGCGGAGGAAAAGGCCATGAACCGGCTGCCGGTCACCATAATCGGGCTTACCGCGTATGCCCTGAAAGGCGACAGGGAACGGTTCCTCGTCGGCGGCTTTACCGATTACCTGTCGAAGCCCTTCCACATCCGCGACCTTCTCCGGAAATTGTCCGAATACGCCTGAACCGTATTGAAACTTCACGGCGGGCAGGAATCCGAAGACTCCTTATGTGCTGTCTCCCGCGTCCTTAAGGAGGTCCGTGAAGATCTCGGATATGGTGGGATGAGCGTGCGCCGTCCTTGCGAGATCGTATACGGTGCCCTCGTACTGCATCACAACCGCGGCTTCGGAAATGAGGTCCGCCGCGTTTTCCGCCACCATGTGCACACCGTAGACTTCGCCGCAGTTCCGGTCATAGAGAACTTTGACGAATCCCCT
>SPDA01000293.1 GCA_004525155.1 Spirochaetales bacterium | reverse complement strand
GCTGATCGGCAGGGAGGACGTCCTGGAGCGCACAATACAGGTGCTCTGCAGACGACTCAAGAACAACCCGGTTCTTGTAGGGGACCCGGGAGTGGGCAAAACAGCCATAGCCGAAGGCCTGGCCCAGCGCATAGCCGGGAACAAGGTTCCCGCGATGCTGCGTGATTTTCAGATGTATTCCCTGGACATGGGAGGCCTTATCGCGGGTACCAGGTACCGGGGGGACTTCGAGGAGCGGATGAAACGCGTCATAGCGGAACTGCGTAAAAAGAAAAAGGTTATCCTGTTCATCGACGAGATTCACACCATTATCGGTGCGGGCGCCGTGTCCGGCGGCACCATGGATGCTTCAAATCTGCTTAAACCCGCTCTCCAGTCGGGGGAACTCCGCTGTGTCGGGTCCACAACGTTTGAGGAATTCAAGAAGTCCTTTGACAGGGACAGGGCACTGTCGCGGCGGTTTGCGGCCATAGAAGTGCTCGAACCCGGCAGGGACGAGGCAGTGGAAATTCTGAAAGGGCTCAGGGACAAGTATCAGGATTACCACAACGTGTTCTATTCCGAAGAAGCGCTGCTTGGCGCTGTAGATCTTTCCAGCGAATATATTACCGAACGCCGTCAGCCGGACAAGGCCATCGACGTCATAGATGAAGCAGGCGCTTACACACATATCCGGCTCTTCAAGGAACAGAAGGAACAGGAGACGCAGGAAGGCGCCGAAACCCCGGCTCCGGTGGAAATCGGCCTAGACGATATCGAAAAAATCGTGTCGAAAATAGCGAGAGTTCCCGTCAGAAGCGTGACGGTTTCGGAGAAGGACAAGCTGATGACTCTCGTGTCCGGGCTGCAGGGGCAGATCTTCGGACAGGACCAGGCCATCGAAGATGTCGTTCAGGCTGTAAAACGCTCCCGTGCCGGATTCGGGTCGGCGGATAAACCCGTGGCATCCTTTCTTTTTGTCGGTCCGACAGGCGTGGGAAAAACCGAACTTGCCCGCCAGCTGGCAGTGGGGCTCGGTATTTCCATACACAGATTCGACATGAGCGAATACCAGGAGAAACATACGGTAGCCAGGCTCATCGGTTCGCCACCCGGTTACGTGGGCTACGAGGACGGCGGCCTGCTTACCGACGCCATCCGGAAAAACCCGCACTCCGTGCTCCTTCTCGACGAGATAGAAAAGGCGCACCAGGACATTTTCAATGTTCTTCTGCAGGTGATGGATTACGCGACCCTGACCGACAATACCGGCAGAAAGGCGGACTTCAGGAATGTGATACTCATCATGACGTCAAACGCCGGCGCCCGCGATGTAGGCAAGGCCCTGATCGGTTTCGGAGGACGCAGCCTCGATGACAATGCGGTGAAGGACGCTGTAGAAAGGACCTTTGCCCCGGAATTCAGAAACCGCCTGGACAAGGTGGTCCAGTTCAACCGCCTGGGGGAGGAAATCATCCTCCGCATAGTCGACAAGGAACTAAGGCTGTTTCAGAAGCAGCTTGACGAAAAGAAGGTGATCCTCACCGCAACGGATGCCTGCAGATCCTGGATTGCAGACAAGGGCTACTCCCAGGAATTCGGCGCCCGGAACATCGCACGACTTGTTCAGGAAAAAATCAAGAACTGGTTTGTCGATGCCGTGCTTTTCGGTGACCTGGCGCAGGGCGGCAGCGCTGTTGCGGACGTGGATGCGGAAAAGGGCGACATCGTCATTAAAACCGTGTAACAGGACCAATATGAAATTTCCCTGGCTCGATGAGGATGCGCGTTTTTCCTTCCCGGACTTGGAAGGGGCAACTCCTGAGGGTATTGTAGCCTCGGGCGGAAACTTGAGCCCCGGTATGCTGATCTCCGCCTACAGCCAGGGGATTTTTCCATGGTTTTCCCAGGGGGAGCCAATCCTCTGGTGGTCTCCGGACCCCCGATGTGTTCTTTTTCCGGAAGATATCCACGTCTCAAAATCAATGAATAAAATTTTCAATCAGAACAGGTTCGGATTCACGATGGATACCTGTTTTTCGCGCGTAATCGACCTTTGTCAGACTACCTTCCGGCTGGGCCAGAACGGTACCTGGATAACGAAGGATATGCGCAAGGCCTATGTCCGGTTTCATGAACTGGGCTATGCGCACAGCATGGAAGTCTGGCAGAACGGCGGGCTGGTCGGAGGCTTGTACGGGGTTGCCCTGGGTTCCTGTTTCTTCGGGGAATCGATGTTTTCGCATGTTTCAAACGCTTCCAAAGCGGGTCTTGTGAAACTTGCGGCTTTCCTTATCATGCACAATTTTTCGGTAATCGACTGTCAGGTATATACTCCGCATCTTGCCAGCATGGGCGCCAGAAGCATAACACGCAAGGCATTTATCAGCCTGCTCAATAATTGCACCCGGCAAACGACCCTTCGGGGTCCCTGGGCTTCCCTCTTGCCTGATACCCCATGACTGTATATCATGTCACGCAGGACTTGAGTTGTTATACTGGCCGTAATCAAGAAAAATTTTTTAATTAATAAAGTCGATAATGAAAAAAGAACGTGTCCTGATTGTTGAAGATGAAAGAATCATAGCCCTCGATCTCCAGAGACGCCTCGAACGGTTCGACTATACAGTTGTCGGTCTTGCCGCCACAGGTGCGGACGCTCTGGAAAAGGCGAAGACTCTTGCGCCGGACATCATCCTCATGGATATCATGCTCTCGGGGGACTTAGACGGCATTGACGCTGCCATGGTACTTAATAAGACAATCCAGATTCCCGTCATATTCCTTACTGCCTTTGCTGACGAAAAAACCCTGGAGCGGGCAAAAGCCGCGGAGCCTTTCGGCTACATTCTCAAGCCTTTCAAGGATCGGGAACTTTATACAACCATAGACATCGCGCTTTACAAGTACCGTATAGACAATACTCTCAAAAAGCAGGAACGCCGTTTTTCCGCCATTCTCCGCAGCATAGGAGACGGTATAATTGCCACGGACAACGAGCGGAATGTGCAGTTCATGAATCCTGTGGCCGAGGCGATAACGGGCTGGCAGGAGGAGGAGGCGAAGACCCGCCCCATCAAGGAAATTCTCACCATTCTGCGGCCCGATGCCCGGGAACCTCTCGACTTTTCCCAGATAGGCAGGGATAAAACCCGAAGTTCCTCCGTTTTTTTCAAGGATTCAGTGATACAAAACCGGCATGGCGAAAGTCTGCCGGTTGAAGGGACCATTTCCGCCATTCTGGACAGGGAAAACAACCCGGAAGGGCATGTTATCGCCCTGAGGGATATTACCGAGCGGAAGCAGATGTTCGACACCATCTCCTACCAGGCAAGCCATGATTCCCTGACCGGCTTGTCGAACAGGACCGCTTTCTCCAAGGCTCTGACAAAACACATAGAAACCGCGCAGAAGGAGAACAGACAGCACGCCTTTATTTATGTAGATCTGGATCAGTTCAAGCTGATTAACGATACCTGCGGTCACGCGGCGGGTGATGAACTGCTGCTCGAAACCACTTCCATCATCAAGGGGGTTTTCAGAAGCAGCGACATTTGCGCGCGTCTCGGCGGCGACGAGTTCGGCATTCTTCTGTGTGATTCCACCCAGGATGTGGCACTATCCATTGCCCAGCGGCTCCACAAACGTCTTTCCGGGCACAGGCTTGTATGCGCAGACAAATCGCACAATATCCATTCAAGCATGGGACTGGTCATGATTAATACCGAAAGCAGGGATATCCAAACCGTGCTGGCAGCGGCGGACGATGCCTGTTACCTGGCGAAGGACGAAGGCGGCAAACGCATCAAGCTGTATGAAACCACCGACCAGCTTTTCCTGAAGCGCAGGGGAGAAATGGAATGGGTCTCCAGGCTGCTCAAGGCCCTGGAGGAGGACAAGTTTGTGCTTTTCTGTCAGCCTATCGTACCTCTCGTGCAGCGTCAGAACGATATCTGGAAGGGTGAGATTCTCATCCGTATGCTCGATGAAAATTCCAGCATCATTCCGCCCGCGGATTTTCTCCCGGCCGCGGAGCGGTACAACCTGATGCCGCTTATAGACAGGTGGGTAATCCGGCATACCCTGGAAATGTCACAGCGCATCAGGGAATCGAAGGGTCATGACGGAATGGAAAGAATCTTTACCATAAATCTTTCCGCGGAAAGCGTGGCGGATGAGACATTTCTCGAATATATTTTTTCCCGGTTCGAGGATTTCGGCCTTCCTCCCCAGTCG
>SPDA01000641.1 GCA_004525155.1 Spirochaetales bacterium | reverse complement strand
TCCTTCAGGGTAAAGAGGCTCGCGCTGTAACCCGCGAAATGGATGCTCGGTATTATGATGCGGTAAACGTCCCCCTCTTTCATGACCAGTATGTCCACAAGAATTTCGTCGTGGGCCTGGCCTGTTCTTCCGACCGTGTCTTTTACGGTGAAATCAACCGGGTAGGATTCTCCGGACTGTACCAGTTCGCCGGTATCGGATTTGCCGTCCCATGTAACCCTGAAGGGAGGCGTTCCCTTGCCTTCGATGATTTTGAACAGTATGCCGGTAGGCTCGAAAATTCTCACCTGCCAGGAATCCAGTTCGTCGCTGCCCTTTATGGCGGAAAGCCGTATCACGGCTTCTTCGTTTCCGCCGTCGCCGTCAGGCGAAAGGGGCAGATTTTCTATGGTTATACTGGCTATGGGAGCCTTCGTTCCAATTGGTTTATCGGCGACCTTCGGTACTACCGGCGCGGCAGGAATCACCTTCTTGACGGTGAGCCTGTTGGTTTCTCCGCGGAGATCGACCTTGTTCACGCCGAAGGCATACACGACAAAGAGCCCTTCCGGGAGAGGTTTCCCGTCCGGTCCGTTGCCGTTCCACATAAAGGAAAGATTGCCGGCGCTGTCTTTAACAAGGGGCACCTGCCCGCTTTCCTGCTGTTCGTTGATGATGACAAGGTTCCAGTCCGCTTCCTGGTCCGGCTTCACGGTAAAGGTGATATCCGGATTTTCCTTGGTGCCGAAGTTCCTGGTATTCGATGTAAGGGTGCCTTTCGGCGACACGGTGTACACCATCACCGGTTCCGCGGCGGCAGAGGCAGTGTAGCCGTTTTTGTAGAGAACCTGGAGTTCCGCAGTGTAGAGGCCGTCGGGAACATAGGCGTTGGAGTTTGCCCTGCCGTCCCAGTCGAAATACTGGAAAGTGTTCCTCACTTCGCTGGACCTGACTATTTTACCTGTGGAATCCTTTATGTAGAACCCGAAGACCTCCACCATGTCCGGCGCTTCGGCAGTGGCGGCGATGCGGACCGTGTCCTTCATGCCCTCTTTTTTGGGCGCGAAGATAAAATCTCCCGGTTTGAGGGTTACCGCGTATTTTTTCGTATCCACGGTCACTCGGACCTTGTTTGATTCTCCGTAATTGCCTGCACTGTCTGTGCCTGTAAGATATGCCGTATATTTGCCGTCCGGTATGGGATTGCCCTCGAGGTCTGTGCCGTACCACTTGAAGGCAAAATTATCACCCGATACGCCGTACTCCGCAAGACTGCCGGTTAGTTTGGTGCCGTCTTCAAGTTCGATGTTCGCTGTCCACTGGTCCTTGGGGGATACATCCAGGATAACATCGAGGTATTCCCGCTTTGCCCCGCCGATATAGAAGGGCATATTCCGTTCCGTGCGCAGGGGCTGCGTATCCACATCGAAGAAGGCCGAGGGTTTTTCCGTATCCACGGTAAATTCCGCCGGAGCGGCTTCCAGGGTGTCGCCGTTTACAAGGTCAGCTTTGAAATTGACGACGTAGGCTCCGTCCGGAAGATTCCTGCCGGAAAGGTCCTTGCCGTCATAGGTAATTCCCTGGGGAGGAGTGCTTCCGCCTTCCTTGAACCAGCGGGTAAGCTGTGTATTGCGCTTATCCGAAACCGCCACGCGCCAGTTGACGAGGGACGCGGGGTCGGTAATGGTGAAACTGATGCTTTCCGTGTTGGTGCCGGGAGAAAAAGCCTCTCTCGAAACAGCAACCGCAAGACCCGCTTCCTTCATGGACAGCGTAATCCTGCTGGCGAAAGATTTTGTAACCTTGTTGCCGGCCCTGTCGGTGCCGATGAGTTCATAATTGTAATCGCCTTCCGGAAGAAGGTTCCCGGCGTCGTCCTTGCCGTCCCAGGTGAATTCCATCGGATCCTTGTCGATATTCAAGGCATCCGTGTCGTTTTTCCAGGTGTACGTCCGCACCGCTTTGCCTGAAGCGTTTTTGAAAACGCCTTCCCAGAGATATTCCCTGGAGCCCGACTGTTCTATAGTCACCTTGTTCCGTTTGCCGACCGGTGAGAAGATGAGAAAATCCGAGCTTATGTCGCCGGCTGCAGGCGCCGTATTGTCTACTGATACGTTGAAAGGCGGCGTCTTGGCAAGCGCGCCCTTATCGTCGGTTATCGTAATCTGATAGGTGTATTCCCCGTCCGCCACGGCCTGACCATCCTTGTCGCCGCCG
>SPDA01000349.1 GCA_004525155.1 Spirochaetales bacterium | reverse complement strand
CTTCATCTCCCGCTGCCGGACAAAGAAAAACTCCGCGTCGTAGGGTTTTACCGCGGCAAGTTTACCGGTGTTTCCCTCGCGGCTGAAGACCGACTCAAGCTCGATTTCCCTGTCCAGGAAATCCTCCAGCGCCTTCTTTCTTCGGGAGGTAATGATGATGATTTCGCGGATGCCGGCGGCGATAAATTCCTCGATTATGAAACTGATTGACGGTTTCGTAACCAGGGGAAGCATTTCCTTCGGTATGGTTTTGGTGACAGGCAGAAACCTCGTACCGTAACCGGCGGCAACTATTATACCTTTCATTATGGAGTCCTCGTATTTCAGCTGTTCGAAACATCGCCGCCCAGTTCGGACAGCAAGTCCCTTATTCTTGCGGCTTCCTCGTAGTTTTCATCGCCTATTGCCTGTTCAAGTTCTTTTTTTAATTTATCGATTTCCGAAGTGCTTTTTTCCGTATCGGAAACCTGGCTTGTTATCATGCTTATAGGATATCCCACGGTGTCCACGATGTCTTCTGCGATGAAAATGGGGCATTTGGTCCGCACTGCCAGGGCAATGCTGTCCGATGGCCGGGCGTCTATCGTTACGCTGTTTCCCTTTATGTTCAGGATGAGGTTGGCGAAAAAAGTATCGTCCTTCAGGGCGTTGATCTCCACCCTTTCCACCGTGACACCCAGATTTTTTAAAACCGAAGCGAACAGGTCATGGGTTAAAGGCCGGGGTGTCGCCACATTGCCGAGACCGAGAAGTATCGCCTGCGCCTCCTGGGCGCCGATAAAAATGGGGACGGCCACCTCGGAACCGATGGGCCGGATCAATACGGCGTTTCCGTGATCGGTATGTGCAACAGTCCATACATTCGCCTCGACAAGCATGGTATCCGGTTTATACTCCTTTTGTTCGGAGGTAATCGATGAGGGTGCGGACCTCAATGAATTCCTTTTCAAGTGCAATTTCGCCGAAAAGCCGCTTGTCGCCTCCGTTTTGAAGGGCAAGTATTTCTTCCGCCTGCTCCCTGGTCAGGGCGCCGATGCGAATGAGACCTTCTCCGATTTTTTCCTCAACTTCCCTATCTGCCATATTCCTTATCTCCATGATAGGCCATTTGGCAATATTTTTCAAACGGTTTTAAAATTATTTACAGGGCGCTGTGAGAAAAGACGAATTGGGGTTTTCAGGTGTCCCCTGAAATTACAATCCGGCGGCTTTGGATATCCTGTTTTTAAGCGCCGGGATGATGGTATTGCCGCCGGATTGAACCTGTTCGGGAAAAGGTTCGACGGCGATCTTCGTGAAGCCCTGTTTGTCCGCCTGCCGGAACCTGTCGTAGAGCTCCCTGGCCAGGGCAGTGTAGTCGCCCCGGTAATGGATGCTGTTTTTTGTGCTGCCCGAACCGTGCGTGTGGAACAGGTACAGGGTTTCCGGGTCCCGGGCACTTTCCCCCGGGTCAAGCCAGCGGACAGCGGCGGCGGGCGCGTAGTGGGTGTATTTGAGGCCCGGGCTTGGTGATGCCACCGCAGTAAAATTCTCCTTTCCCGGCAGCAGGTGCCGGACATCCTTTCTGAGGACTGCGGATATTTCATCGGCGCTGATTGCCCCGGGCCGGTAAATGGTATAGGGTTCGCGGGTTACATCAAGTACTGTGGATTCAAGGCCGATGCCGCAGGCTCCGCCGTCCAGCACGGGGAAACCGGCGCCGAAATCATCCTTTACATGAGCGGCAGTGGTCGGGCTCGGCCCTCCGGACCTGTTGGCGCTGGGACCGACCAGGGGACCGGTCCGCCGTATGAATTCGAGGGCCAGGCCGTGGTTCGGCATGCGCAGCGCCACGCTGGGCAGGCCCGCGGTAACGATATCGAGCACTTCAGGTTTTTTTATAAGTATCAGGGTGAGGGGTCCGGGCCAGAATGCCTCCATCAGCCTTTCCGCGTCTTCCGGGACGGCGGTCGCAAAATCATACGCCCCGTTCTTTTCCGCAACGTGTACGATGAGGGGATTGTCCGAAGGCCGCCCCTTTACATTAAATACGGCTGTCACGGCATCCGGGTTCCAGGCATCAGCGCCCAGACCGTAGACTGTTTCCGTGGGAAATGCGACAACGCCCCCGGACTTGATAATCTTTACCAGTTCTTCCATACGTCTCTGTTGTAATGTGCCCGCGTTAAAAGATCAATCCGCCGTATTGCTTAATCTGGTTTTTCACGGCATGCTGACCTTTATATGGACAATATAGCGATTTTCTGGGATGTCGAAAATGTTACGCCGAGCACCGATTCCTATTTTGTAAACGTCCTGCTCGATTATGTATCCGAAATGGGAAAACTTTCCATTGCCACCGCCTTCGGCGACTGGACCAAGAACAACCTGAAAAAGACCTCCGAAATACTGGTGGATCACTCCTTCGAGATGATCCATATACCGAAGGCGAAGAAAAACAGCGCGGATGTTACCCTCATAACCCATGACACGGAAGTGCTGTTCCTCTACCCGCACATTAAAAAGTACATAATCGTTACGGGGGATGCCGATTTCCGGCCCCTGCTTCTTACCCTGCGCAAACACGGCATAGAAATCATCATCATCTGCGACGCGAAGAGCGCAAGCGAGGACCTGCTCGTGCTGGCGGACACGTACAAGGATTACCGTGATTTGATTCCGGATGAACCGGACGAAAAGGACCAGGGTGAAGACAGGGAAGAAATACGCATGGATCTGAAAACGGCGGCGGACCTGGTGCGGGAAGCGGTGGCGACTCTTGTCAGAAACAAGCGAATCCCGAGTCTGGGCGCGGTCAAAATCAGGGTAAAGCTGCTGAATGAGTCCTTTGATGAGAAAAAGCTGGGGTATAAAACCTGGAAATCCTTCGTGCTTGCCATATCGAAAAAATACGGCGATCTGGTGCTGAATCAGGCTGAAAACGATCAGATTATCGAGATAAAAAACAAAGACCGGGAAGAGGTTCTCATACCGGAAATTTTTCTGGAACTGGTGCGCACCATAAAATCGATAATTGAAAATGACAGGGATAAAAAACCGGAAGCGCCCTTCGGGCTTGTGGCCCAGAAATTGAAAGAAAAGAAAATCGATATCAAGGAATACGGGTATAACAAGCTGAAAAAACTCATTGAGGCGGCTGAGAAGCGGGGGCTCGTTTCGATGTCCAGGCAAAGTGCCGCATTGACGGAATCCGGGAAAAAACTTTGAAGAAATACACTCCTCATATCGCTGTCTTTCTCAGCAGTATCGGTGTCATGGTCATAGAGCTTACGGCGGGCAGGCTGGTCTCCAAGTATTTCGGGACCTCCCTCTATACCTGGACCGGTGTTATCGGCGTGGTGCTGGGCGGAATAAGCCTTGGGAATTTTATCGGCGGCAGGCTCGCGGACAGGTACACGCCGGTTAAAGCGGCAGGGCCGGTCATGCTCATCGCGTCGGGGATCGTATTCCTCATCCTCGTTCTCGACATCCTGCTCGACGGGCTGTTTTCCAGGGCCGGGAGTATCGTGACTTCCGCCATGGTGGGCCGGTCCGTTCTTTTTATCTTTGTACTGTTTTTTCTTCCCGCTTCCGGCCTCGGTACGCTTTCGCCCATCATGGCGAAGTATGCCCTGGAGCTTAAAGGCTTTCTCGGTAAAACGGTGGGCAATATCTATGCCATCGGCGCGGCCGGAAGTATAATCGGCACTTTTCTTGCCGGTTTTGTGCTT
>SPDA01000076.1 GCA_004525155.1 Spirochaetales bacterium | reverse complement strand
TGTCTTGCGGTAACTATTGACGAGGAAAGAATGCAGTATTTTCAGGATCTCGCCGGCAGGGCGGATCAGTCCTGGGCAAAAAATGAATTCAAATTCCTGAGCGAAGAAGAAAAAAAACGGTCGATTTATATTCAGAAACGGATTGAAGAACTTAAAAAGCAGGGCAAGGGTTCAGGCACGATGGGCGCCTGCGATCCGGAAAAGAAACTCTACCGCTTTGTGGAAAAGGAGATTCTGGGGCCGTTTATCAAGGCTAAAAGTGACGAGGCCCTTAAAAACGGAACAAGCGCGCTGGCCCTGGGACGGGATGTTCAGAAGAAAACCGTTCAATTCTACAATGAACTCGTTACTCATGAAAAAGGCACCAGCCAGGAAAAGGACCTTACGGAAATTCTCGCGGGAGAACAGGAATACCTGCGCAGGCTGAACTACATATTGAGTTACTGAACGGGGTTTACGATTCCGCCTGGAGCATGGCTGTAATATTTTCTACATAAGAACGCGTTTCCTCGAAAGGAGGAATGTCTCCGTAGAAATCCACCGCCTTGGGCCCGGCATTGTAGGCAGCCAGGGCCATCTGCAGGTTATCGTACTTGTCCAGCATCTGCCTGAGGTAGCCTGTTCCGCCGAAAATGTTCTGATACACGTTGAAAGGATCGGTGACGCCAAGCTGGTCCGCTGTTTCAGGCATTAACTGCATGAGCCCCATGGCGCCTTTGGATGATACGGCCCCGGGGTTAAACCCCGATTCCTGCTGAATGACGGCGCGGATTACACGGGCATCCACCCCGAAGGTTTTCGAAGCAGCGTCTATTATATCGTTCGTATTTATTTCGTCGGGAGTCTCATTCTGTTTTTTCAATAAGTTGAACAGGGCTAATGTATCTGTCTTTATCGATGCGTTCATGTCGACGCTGTCGGAATCTTCCCCGTCAATGCCGAAATTCGAGTAATCCTGCGCGAGCATGGCTTCCTGCAGCAGGCCCGAAAAGTTCTGCGGAGCGACGGCGGCCGGAGCGTTTTCCGCCTTCCTGCGGGGCGATACAAGGTTCTGTATGTCCCTGATTCTTGACGTGATTTCGTTTATTCTTTCGAAAATATTGGATACATTGTCTATCATAACAACCCCCCCAGGTTAGACAATTATATCATCGGCAGGTTTCCGGCGCAACCTTACAGTCTTTTACGATTACACGGGGGAGGCGACCACGTTCCTGATTGCCTCGAGAAATGAATTCCTGTCCTGCTGGTCCATGTCGATGCGCTTGAGAAGCCGGGACATGAAGGGTTTTACGAAATGTTCCATACGCCCCTCGGTGCGTTCGTAATCCGTAATGTAGTCCAGCATCATGACTGTAACGGGCAGGGGGGAGGAATATTCGCCTATGGGTTTAAAACCCAGCTTCCTGTACATCTGTATATGCCGTCTCTCATCGGAAAAAACATCGAGAAATATCCTTTCCGCCTGCTGGGTTTTCGCGAAGAGGTAGCCCAGGGTCATCAGTCCCAGGGGTACGATGGAACCGCGTTCCTCCTTGAGCACGGCGAGTCTGTCAATTTCCACGCACCGCTTGCCCTTGAAGTATGAATTAAGCCTGAAGTGTTTTTCGATGGGGAGTTTCCCCGTCATTTCCGGCGTGACACAGGTTACCGTACCCACCGGCTGGAGACCCTTGTAGGCGAGGAAGTGCTTCGCTGACTCGTCTTCCCGCCTCCGGATGCTTTCTTCCAGGTATCCTTTTTCCCCGATAAGTATTTTACGCTGGAGAAAGAAAACATCCTCCTTTTCCTGTATCCGTCTTGTGGTTGTAAACCGGATTTTCCACTTTTCCTCTTCCGCATAGGGCAGATAAATTTCGAAAAGGGTACCTTCCCCGGGGGCGCTTTTTACGTAAATTCTTCCGCCCATGTTGTAAATTATCCGGTGGGCTGTACTCAGCCCCAGGCCGGTGCCCTTGCCCGGCTCTTTGGTGGTGAAAAACGGCGTGAATATATTCTCCAGGTGGTCCGGAGTTATCCCCTTTCCTGTATCCTGAACGGCTATGTAGATGTTGCCGTTCTGAGGGTAGCACTGCAGGTACAGGTGTCCGCCCTGCTCCATGGACTGGACCGCGTTTATAATAAGATTGAGAAACACCTGCTGCAGTTCGTTTGCGCTGCATTCGAGCAGCGGAACATCCTCGTAGTTGCGGTCAATACTGATATTGTCGAACTTCATGCCGCGCTGCGCAAGTTTGATGGAAATATCGAGAACTTCAACACAGTTGACGGACGAGAGTGTACCCCGCTCCTTCCTCGAATAGTTGTTCAGATCCTTGATGACTTCGGAGGCGTTCCTGGAATATTTTATTATATCCTCCGCATACTCCTTCATTCGCTCGTTTCCATTCAGACTGTCCAGCATGAGTTCCGCGGTACCCAGAATACCGCACAGGGGGTTATTTATCTCGTGAGCTATGCCCGATGCCAGCGTCCCGATACCCGCCAGTTTTTCAGACTGAATGAGTTCCTCCTGCAGGCGTTTCTGCTCGGATATGTCCTGGAAAAACTCGAGAAAAATCCTGTCCGATCCTATCGGCACGCTAATCGGATAATAATGTATCTGGAAGGTCAGATTGGATAAGCTGTGATTCATCTGTGAATTGAAGGGAAGCTGGGTATGCAGGCTGTCCTGAGCCATGCAGGAATCGCAGGGTTTTTGATTGCCGAAAAACACCTTGTAACACTTGCTGCCGATAAGATCCTGGTAACCGGCGTTGAAATACTTGGTTGCGGCATAGTTTGCCATGACAATGTTGTAGTTTATGTCCTGTATCGAGATGGGGGTGGTTATGCCGTCGAAAAAGGCCTCGAGCTTGTTTCTGCTTATGGTCAATTCGCTGTTCATGGACTGCAGTTTTTTCTGCTGCCGTTTAAGCCGCTCGAAGGAAATGGCGTTTTCCAGTGAAATTGACGTCTGGTCCGCCAGCAGGCTCAGGGAGTCTATTTCGAAGGGATTGAGGAAATCCTTTTCCGAAGAATTTCCTATAAGAATGCACCCGTTAAGCCTTTCTTTGAACACCAGGGGAATTATGGCATAGATTTCCCTGCTCTGGCTGCCTTCCCCGAGGACCAGGGTCATATCCGAAGGAATCTGCAGGCTCTGCTTGAGCTGTATGCCGGAGTTTTTCGTCATCTGCAGGATAACCGGAGAGGAACGGTTGAGGATTATTTTATCCAGATCGGTTTTCAGATCGTCAAAACCCTGGGCGCTTATGACCTTGTAATTTCTCGAGGAAAAATCAAGCACAAACATGCAGGCCCAGGTAAGGCTGAAGGTTTCCGTCAGTTTTTCGATTATCAGGTCTCCCAGGGTGTTCAAATCTACTATGGAGGTGAGACTTTCCGAAAAGTTTCGCAGGTTCTGGTTATATTTGAACCGTTTTCCGAAATAAATCTTTTCTATTATCGACATGGCCCCTTTGCGCAGGGGCTGAAAAATCACCAGGGCCGCCACACCCAGAATCAGGGAAGGCAGAAAAGCCAATTCGAAACGGAAATTCTTCGTGCTGAGGGCGAAAAGCCAGGTTATGCCGTAGAAAACAAAGGCGCTTAAGATTACCTGGACAATATAGAGGATTGTCCGTAAAACCATGGCCGAGTAGTGGATAAGCTTGAAACGGTAAATGGCGTAAAACAGGATGATGGCGTTGATGGCTGCGGAAAACAGGTCCACCGGATACTTGCCGATGGGTTCGTAAATGTTCAGGGCAACGCCTACGAGCATGATGCAGGCCCCGTAAAGGGGAAGGCGCAGCTTTTTCCGGATAAAAATGTCCTCCGTCCTGCGCAGTTCTACGGAGACAATTATTATGGAGAAGATGAGAAAAAGGTAATTGAGGGAATAGGCCAGGATTGCGCCCCTGGCGAGGTCGTAAAAGAAATTAGAGCCTTCGAACCATGCATCAGCAACGATATGGCCCGAAAAATTAAGATAGAGGAGGAAGGCGTAGATAGCATACCCGCTGTAGAGCAGGATTTTATAGGATTTTTTCTTCTGCTCAAAAAGATCCAGCATGGTATGCAGGATGGTCATGGGCACCACAAGCATACCGCAGAGCATGAAGCGGTTCCAGAAAAGGGGCGTCGCAAGGGACGTGTTGGCATGCATCATGAAGGAGCCGAAACTCCACACGGCCATGGTAAACATGTAGAGAATAAAGGGCCACTGTATTTTGTGCTCTTTATGCTGATACACGCCGAAGATTGTGAAATATATATAGAGAATAAACGATACACCAGGAATCAGTGAGGATATATCGATTATCATGCCCTTGCCTTATATAAAAAAAATTTACAAAATTACTTGTATTCTCCGGATTATATCATATAATATCGCTTATGTTATGTGTTTTAATAAGCATTATAGGATTTATCTTCCTTTTTCTTTATGATTGCAGCCAAATTTGGAAGGCGAAAAACCTCATCCTGCTGTTTTCCGTCATGGGGTACGCGGCAGTCGCCGCATCGTTCATTCTTTTGTTATTTTTATATCCTGTAAAAAGATATCCGGCATGGGTGAGCATCGGGTCCCTCTCCGCAGCGGCCGTTAATGTATGCCTGCTTTTTTTTTCCCAGTTTCCGGCATTACTCTCAGGCGGGGAAAACGGTGAAGGAGGCCCGAGGACTTGTTCCAGGAGGGGCGCCTACGGCGTGGTGCGGCACCCGGGGTTCTGGTGGTTTTTTTTCATGATCGGGTTTCTGAACATCGCTTTCAGGCAAACCGAAGTGCTGGAAATTTCCTGTGTTCTTGTTCTTATTAATCTTTTATTTGTGATACTTGAAGATACGGTTATTTTTCCGAAACTGTTTTCGGATTACACAGATTACAGGAAAGGCGTCCCCTTTTTAATCCCCCGGTTAGTCTGGAGGCTCAAAGCCGATGCAGCGTCCGAATGAGACCAGGAACCGTCTGCTGCTGGTGGACGATGACACGGGCATACAAAAAGTTATCCGCCTTCTCCTGGAGAATGCCGGATTCGATGTTGCCGTAGCGGCCAGCGGGCAGGATGCGCTTGATATCATCTCCGGGGGGACTTTTGAGCCGGATTGCATCATCCTCGATATCAGGATGCCGGGAATGCCGGGTACGGAGGTTCTTCCCCGCCTTAAAAAACTTCTGCCCAAGTCTCCGGTAATCATGCAGACGGCCCTCTCGGATATAGAAACGGGGCTGGAAGCAATGCGGGGAGGGGCTTTCGATTACCTGGTAAAGCCGGCCATGAAGGCGGAAATCATTGAAACCGTAAAAAAGGCCCTTGCTTACAGAAACCTCCTGCTCAAAAATGAACGGCTGGAGAGTGAGAACAGGGAATATCAGCATTCACTGGAGGCAAAAGTCCAGGACAGGACCAGGCAGCTCAACGAGGCTCTTTCCCGTCTGCAGAAGACCAATCTCGAAACTGTCCGGGTACTTGCGGAAACCATCGAAGCCAAAGACCCCTATACGCGTGGGCACTGCAACAGGGTCCGGCAGATTTCCCTTGAAATGACCAGGCACCTCGACTTATCGGACGGGGAGATAGAAATTCTTGAATACGGCGCCCTGCTGCACGACATCGGCAAACTGGGCATAAGCGAGGGGATTCTCCATAAGGAAACAAGATTTACCCCGGAGGAAGTGGAGATTTTAAGGGCGCATCCCATAATCGGCGAAAATATCCTTAAAACCGTCGAATTTTTCAAGCCCTGTCTTTCCATTGTGCGTCACCATCATGAATGGTACAACGGCGGCGGATATCCGGACGGTATCAGGGAGGACAATATCGATATTCTGATACGTATCGTTTCATTGTCCGATGCCTTCGACGCCATGACCTCGGACAGGCCTTACCGCAAGGCTCTTGAACTTGATAAAGCCAGCGAAGAGCTTATCCGGGGAAGCGGCACCCAGTTTGATCCGGAACTGGTAGACCTGTTTTTCCGGGAAGAGGTCCATCTTTCCCTCATGACCGGCTGTACAGCGAGGTAAGGGCCTTCTCGAACCGAAGCAGGTCATCACGCCTGCTCCACTTTCCAAGGCTTATACGCAGGGAGCTGCGCAATCTTTCCCGCGGGCGGCCCATGGCCCTGAGAATATCGGATTCGCCCTGCACGCCCCCGGTGCAGGCGGAGAACCTGCTGACGCATATATTTTGTCCGCTCAGATAAGCAAGCACTTCCTCCATATCTCCCGCCCAGGGCAGACTGATGCAGAGGATACCCGGAGCACAGGATTCCGGGGACTCGAGTATGCAGGGAAAAGCCGCTTCCGCAAGCCGGGTACGGAGTTCCTCCGTCAGGACCAGGAGGTGTCTTTCTTCATCGGCGAATTCCCTGCTTTTAAGCCGGAGAGCCTCGGCAAAGGCCGCGATGGCGGGCGTGTTTTCCGTACCCGGGAACATACCCCACTCCTGGTTTCCGCCATACCGGAAACTTTTAAGCTCCACGGCCGGTTCCTTCCACAATACAGCGGAACCTTTGGGGGCGTACATTTTGTGGCCGCTTACCGCGAACATGCTGCAGTGGGGCACCCAGGATTCCGGGGCGAGTCTTGCGGCGGCCTGCACGCCGTCAAAAAAAACGAGACCGCCCCGGTTCGCCGTTTTTCCCCCGGCGCCGGACCTTTTTATAAGCGCTGCGAGTTCCGCCGCAGGCTGCAGGCTGCCTGTTTCATGGTTGACCGGCGACACAACCGCAATCAGTCCCTGGGAGATGTCCCTCTCCTCAAGCGCCTTCCGAAGCTTTCCGAGGTCGATTTTTCCCTCACTGTCCACAGCGGCATAAAGGATATTTTCCCCGGCTGCGAGGTTAAGGACAGCGTCCTTTACCGATGCGTGTTCAAGCTGCGTGGTGACAATCAGTGCGCCGGCATGAAGGGCAAGGTATCCGGCAAGGCCCGCGTGAATCGCCTCTGAACCGCTTCCGCAGAAATGGATGCCCGCGGGGTCCGTTCCGAAATAAGCCGCCGCCGCGGTTCTGGCTTCTTCCATCTCCCTGAAGGCGGTTATTCCCGCCCGGTGAAGGCTGGAAGGATTGCCCCATGTCTGCCTGCAGGAACGTTCGAAGGCCCCCAGAACCCGCGGGTCAACCGGGGTCGTCGCGTTATAATCCAGATAAACGAGACGATCCGATTTGGAGTAGAGTCTGGAATGAAGTGTCAGGAGGCGTTTCTGGAATTCGCATCTGCAGGCCATGATTTTCCAAGCTTACACCGAAAGACGGCCGGAAAGGTAGATGCAGGCCTCAATTGGAAAATAATGTGCCGCGGGATATATTAGGATCGGGAGCCGCAAGCATGAAAAAAATCCTTTGTTTTATGTTCGTACTTCTGACAGCAGCCGTATGTTCTATTCCGGCCCAGGAAGCGCCGGCCGGCGGCATGTTCACCGTATCGGCCGATTTCAGCATTGCCTTCGGCTCCGTAGAATCCGACTATACCGAGAAGCCGATCATGATTATGGGTTACGGCCTGGGCGAGTCCACGAATATGAGCATGGCCACCGCCAGGGCGGGGAACAGCGCCAGGGAACAGATTGGCAAACAGGCGGCGGGCGTGAATTTCAGG
>SPDA01000018.1 GCA_004525155.1 Spirochaetales bacterium | reverse complement strand
CGGCTGCTGCTTTCGGAAAATCCCCAGGAATGTGAAAGCCTGATTCGGGAAATTACCGCCCTTAACGAGGAAAGAAAGAAAGTGGGGGAAAAAATCTGGGATACGATTATGCCCCAGGCGGAGGAGAGCCTTCTTGAGTTCGAAAAAAAACTCGTGCTTGTCTCCGGGGACAATATTCACAGGGGAGTCACGGGAATTCTGGCCACGAGGCTTCTTCAGTATTTCCGTACCACGGCCATAGTCGTGGCTTTTATGGGAGAAACCGTGGTCGGTTCCATGAGAAGCAAAGACGGGTTCAACGTCAAGGAATTTCTCGATTCCTGTTCCGAGGTTTTTTACGATTACGGCGGTCATGACTGCGCTGCGGGTTTCAGCATGCCCAGGGAAAAATTCGACGTTTTCAAAAACATGGTCAGTGCCCTCGTGAAAGACATGGAACCATCCGGCGATGATGCCGAAAAGGAAGAAACCCTGGAAATTGACGCGGAACTTCCCCTCGATTATGTAAACCCGGATCTTATAAAGGCGGTGGATTTTTTCGCGCCCTACGGCGAAGCCAACAGGCCTCTCGTGTTCCTGACCCGGGGAATTCTCATAAAAGACATAAATATCATGGGTAAGACGGAAAAACAGCACGTCAAGTTTCTGCTCGACACGGGCAAGTTCAAGTGGCCGGCCCTTTTCTGGAACGCTTCCGGCAAGGTCAACGTCGATTTCTCCCTGGGCGACAAGGTGGATATCGTATTCCGTGTTTCGAGAAACTATTACCAGAACGCAGAGACCCTCCAGCTCACCGTACTGGACCTCAAGCGATGATCAGAAAAATCTCCTTACTCCTCCTCCTGCTGACTGCCGCTGCCCGCCTTTGGACGATGCCGAAGGTGGTTGTGCCCGAAGCCGTGGAACCCGGGTGCCCGCTTGTCGTCGCCATGAAGGGTGAACAGGACCTGGAACAGGTGGGTGTTTCCCTTTTGAACGCTGCGGGAGGCAGGCTGCTTGTTGCGGGCGTCTTCCATGCCGGAGACGGCGGCAGTATTGTAATGAGTCTCATGGGTATTCCGGATTATTTTTCCCCGGGCACGTACGAAATTGAAATGGAAGGCAGGGACGGGACAAATTATTTCTGGCTGCGAAGAACCGTGAAAATCCTGCCCCGGATCTTTGCGGCAGAGGACATTGAATTCTCCACCGACATGACGGACCTGAAAAATGATAACGAGCCGAAAAGAATCGAGGAGTACTATCAGCTCCTCGCCATTCTACATTCCTTTCATCCCGCCGCCCTCTATCATCCGGACAGTTTTTCCTTTCCCCTCGAGCAGCTCCGGCAGACCTCCGGGTTCGGTGACCGCCGCGGGTATTTCTATGCGGACGGCGGGCGGGATTCCTCCATCCATGCCGGAATCGACTACGGCGCGGCTGCCGGAACCCCCGTTTTTGCGTCCGGAAAGGGCAGGGTGGTTTTTTCCTCAGCGCGTATCATAACCGGGAATACCGTGGTAATCGAACATATGCCCTCGCTCTACAGCCTCTATTATCACCTGAACAGCCTTGCCGTGAGGCCGGATGACATTGTTGAACAGGGGGCGCTCCTGGGGACCGTGGGCGCCACCGGTCTTGTAACCGGGCCCCACCTTCACTGGGAGTTCCGCCTCGCCAACGTGCCTGTGGATCCCCTCTGGTTTACCGGCAACAAGGTCCTTGACATGATTAAAATTATGAGTATCATGGACAGTACTGCTTACGAAAGAGGGGGTGATTAACATAGCACACATCGTAATTGATGACAACGAACCGCTTGAAAAAGCGCTCAAACGGTTCAAACGGATGGTTGAAAAAGAAGGAATCATCAGAGAGTGGAAAAAGCGGGAATATTTTGAAAAACCTTCCACTGTCAAGAACAAGAAACGCAAAGCAATGGAGAGGAAGCAGATGAAAAAACAGAGAAAGCTTCAATCCATGAAAAGTTATTGATAGTGTTTGATTAGAATCACACGCAAAAAGCACAACGCCGTTCAGGGAAGGCAGACTTCCTTTGAACGGCGTTTTTTTTGCTCACATGCCGTGGCAGTACTTGTATTTTTTCCCGCTGCCGCAGGGGCAGGCATCGTTCCGGCCTACCTTCGGGTAGGTCCGTTTTATCTGGACTTTCTCCGGTGTCGCCTCCCTGGCCGGTCCGGTCATGCCCGAGCCGCTGTGTGAAGCCTGTGCCGCGGCGCCGGCGCCGCCGAACTGGCCGAACTGCCTGTGGGCCGCTACGGCCTCCTGCGCCTTGTTCCGCACCTGTCCGGACGGGGAATATTCCTTGATCTGTACTTTTATTATTTTTCTTGCTATGGCCGTCCGGATGTCCTGGATGAGCTTGTCGAAGATTTCAAAACCCTCGAGCTTGTATTCGAGCAGGGGGTTCTTCTGCCCGTAGCTGCGGAGGTAGACGGCTTCGCGCAGGGCCTCAAGGCTTTCCAGGTGGTCCTGCCAGCGGGAATCGATGTTCCGCAGATATTCAAAACGGATGTAATTATTGAAATTCTCGCTGCCCACCTTGGACATTTTATCTTCGATGTCCGTTCTCAAGTCCTTTATGAGCTGCTTCCGGAAGTTCTCCCTTGAAGCCTTGAGAACGGCGGCGGACTCCTGTGAAGGCGCATAGAAGAAATTCTCCTTTAAATCCTGTGCTAGCGAACGGAAGGTATTTTCGGATACATCGTTTCCCTGCACATGAGTATCGAGCAGTTCCTCCGTTATTTCCTCCGCCGTGGTAAGCACCCTCTCGTGGAGATGGTCGTCTTCGAGGATGGCGTCCCGCTGTGAGTAGATGAATTTTCTCTGTTCGTTGAGCACATCGTCGTAATCGAGAAGGTGTTTCCGGATTTCGTAGTTGCGTTCTTCAACCCTGGTCTGGGCCCTTTCGATGGCTTTATTAATCCAGGGGTGCACCAGCGGCTCCCCCTCCTTCATGCCGAGCCGGCCCATCATGGTTTTGAAATTCTCACCGCCGAAGAGCCTCATGAGTTCATCGTCCAGGGAAATGAAGAACCGGGAGGTGCCGGGGTCCCCCTGCCTGCCGGAACGTCCCCGGAGCTGATTGTCGATTCGCCTGGCTTCGTGCCGTTCCGTGCCGAGAACGTACAACCCATCAAAGGTTTTTACCTCCTCGTAATCCTTTCTCCAGGTTGTGAATTCCTTGTCCAGGGCTTTCCTGTAGTCTTCATCTTTCGCCTCGGTACCCGCTGTCTTGCGGGCCCTGTATTCGGGATTCCCGCCGAGCTTTATGTCGGTACCTCGGCCTGCCATGTTGGTGGCTATGGTAACGGAACCTTTTGCCCCTGCCTCCGAAATGATGAGGGCTTCCCTGGCGTGGTTTTTGGCGTTTAAGATTTCATGACGGATTCCGCGTTTTGTCAGCAGGGACGAAAGTTTTTCGGATTTTTCGATGGATATGGTACCAACCAGCATGGGCTGGCCTTTCTTGTGAACCCTGGCTATTTCTTCGCAGATGGCGTTGAATTTGAGATCCTCGTTGAAGTAGATGACGTCGTTCTCGTCATCCCGCACGACAGGCCTGTTGGTCGGGATGACCACCACATCGAGGTTGTAGATTTTCGAAAATTCCTTGGCTTCCGTGTCCGCGGTTCCGGTCATGCCGGAAATCTTGCCGTACATGCGGAAATAATTCTGAAAGGTGATGGTCGCAAGAGTCCTGTTCCGCTTCGCGATGCGGATCTGTTCCTTGGCCTCGATAGCCTGATGCAGGCCTTCGGAATACCGCCGGCCGGTCAGGATGCGGCCGGTGAATTCGTCGACGATCTGCACCTCTCCCTGCTGTACCACGTAATCCACGTCCTTGTGAAAAAGATGCCGCGCCTTCATGGCCTGGGTTACATAATGGATGTATTCAAAATTTGATTCCTCCACCAGGGAACCGCGTATAAGTCCGCGTTTCTCCAGCAGGGCTTCGATATGATTTATGCCCTGGTCGGTAAAGGTGACCCTTTTACTTTTTTCATCCAGCTTGAAGTCGCCCTCGGCGTTTTCGGGATACTCGCCCTTCACCTCGTCCTTTTCACATTCCACGAGACCGGGTACCAGTTTGTTGACCTCGTAGAATTTAACGGTGTCGTCTTCCGCGCCGCCGGAAATGATGAGAGGCGTCCGCGCCTCATCTATGAGAATACTGTCTATTTCGTCGATAATGCAGTAATTATGCCCCCGCTGAACTTTGGAGCCCCTGTCCCAGCGCATGTTGTCCCGCAGGTAATCGAAGCCGAACTCGTTGTTGGTCCCGTAGGTTATGTCTTTTTCGTAGGCCTGCTTGCGCGCGTCGTTGTCCATGTCCGAAAGAATGGCGCTGACGCTGACCCCCAGATAGGAATAAACCGGTCCCATCCACTCCGCGTCCCTTCCGGCCAGGTAATCGTTGACCGTCACCACGTGCACGCCTTTGCCGGTTATGCAGTTGAGGTAGGCCGCCGTAACGCTGGAAAGCGTTTTCCCTTCCCCGGTTTTCATTTCCATGATCTTTCCCTGGTGGAGTACAACCCCGCCTAAGAGCTGAACATCGTAATGGCGTTCGCCGAGGGTGCGCCTGGATGCCTCCCGTACGAGGGCGAAGGCCTCCGGCAGAATATCGTCCAATGATTCCCCGGAAGCGCATCTTTCCCGGAAATTACGGGTACATTCCTGAAATTCACCGGGCGAGAGAGCGGCGGCCCATGCTTCCTTTTGATTTATCCTGTGAAGAACAGGCAGAAGGTCTCGCAGGTTTCTTTCATGCTGTGATCCTAAAAGAGCGGTTAACAGGTTTGCACCCATAATCATGTGACTCCAGTAATTTGTTTTTTATAATATAACAGATACGCCTTGAAATGTACATAATATTACATTGACAGGCTCACGGCCTGATAGTAGTATCCAATGACTGGGAACACCGTGAAAATTTTAAGATTTACCTGCGTTCTACTGGCCGCGGTTTCGCTTTTTTCCTGCGGCGGCGGAAAAACCGACATATTAAAAAGGGAAGATCTCTTTACCCTGCGGCTTGGGAAAATGGAGGATCACCTGTCTTTCTTCATGCTGGATAATCATTATACCGGCGGTACCATCGATTTTGTCATGAAGGACGGGCTGATTTACATAAGCAACCAGGACGGCGGCAAGGTGATGAAGTTCAATTCCTACGGCGACATAATTTCCCTTGTCTATAATGAGGAGAAAAACCCGGTACCGATAGTTCTTAAAAGGGTATCCGGAGACACCGTCACCAACCGGCTCGCGTTTCCCTATCCTTTTGTGAGCCCGGGCAACATCGCGGTCGGGTCCAACAAGATGCTGCTCGTGCAGGACGGAGTGCCGAAGGAGAGGAGAATACAGGATGAAGCGGGCCAGTCCGTCTTCGACCAGGTAATCCTCCGCTTCGATACCAACGGAAGGCTCAAGGATTACCTTGGCCAGGAAGGAGTGGGGGGAACGCCGTTTCCGTTTATTGAAAGGATCCAGGTGAACGACATGGACGAAATAATCGTTTTTACCAGGACCCTGAGTTCGTGGATAGTCTTCTGGTTTAACGAGGGGGGTCAGCTTCTCTATACCATCCGTATGGAAGGATCCGCCCTGCCTCTCCCCGAAAAAGGGGAAAAGCTTATACCCTCCCTGGAAGCCATGTACGCTGATTCATCGGAAAGAAAGATCTACATGAAAATCGATTATTACGCCGATGCCATGGACCCTTCCTCCAAATACAGGTACGGTATTCAATTCCACAAGTCCGCAATTTTCATTTTCGACATACAGAAAGAAGGCTATACGGACAGTTTTGAAATTCCCGATACGTATAAAAAACCAGAAGGTCTTTCCATACTAGACGATAAAAAGGAAAAATCGATAACCGAATTTCTGGGTGCCGCCTCCGGCGGGTATCTTTTCCTTCTCAGCCCCCTGGGCGTGTCCCAGTATCAGCTCATGATTCTTGACCGAAAGGGCAAGGTGGAAGACAGCGCGGTGCTGCAGATAAAAGACGACGAGCAGATTTTCCGCAAGTTTTATCTGGACTCTTCAGGAATCCTGTCCGCCCTGCTCTGCGAGGAGACAGGCGCGAAGCTGGTCTGGTGGCGGACGGACGAACTCATTTCCATTGCCAAAGACAGAAAAAAAGCCGAAGATTAAAATATGGCGGGGACCCGGGACCTATGAGCAGAAATGAAAGTTTCAGCAGGGACGACCTGGTATTTCATTATAACCGTGAAGATCGGATTCAGCATCTTTCGCCGGAAACCCGGGAAAGGAAGCGCCAGGGAATTTTCAAAAGCAACAGGTCTGTTCTTCTCCTGCTCATCAATATTTTTGTCGCGGCGGTATTCGTGTTTATCGTGGTTCCTGTGCTGCGGAACTCAAAGAAACAGGCCTCCTACGATAACTGCGTTTTTTCGCTCAAGGGGTTCGCCTATGAAGACAGGGCCTTCGTCAGCCTCAAGGCTACAGCGATAGGGGACAGAACCGCGCCCTCGGAAAATACGGTACAGGTGGACTTTTCACTGGCAAAAAGCGGAAACAGGCTGAAACTTTCCGATATCCTGCCAGTAAAAAAGGGGCAGAGTATCATTATCCGCGGGGAAATGTCCCTGACGGCAGGCAGCGACACCATACAGGCGGAAGTATCTGTCGGCGGAAAAACCTTAAGCCTCCTGGCGGCGCTGGAACTGGAAGAATAAAAAAACAAATATTGACCTGGAAGTTTGATTTTTATATTCTGAATGTAGTATATTTGTAATCGGAGAAAAGGATGTTTCAATTTTATTTTCTATCAATTTTAGTTAATTTTTTCGCCGGTCTGGTTTCTGCTTCCGATTTCCTCGGAGAAAAATTTCAGAGGATTAAAGGTTTCAAGGAATCCTTTTCCACGCCCGGTATAAAGATTTTTCTCGGCCTTCTCGCTTTTATCATAGGTATTTTCAAACTCATCATTCCCGTCCGCATAGCTGTCGTCGGAGACCTGATACCGGCCATTGCGGGGATTGTGCTCGGCATTACGCTTATGGTCGATTTCTACAAATCCAAATCCGACATGGCCCCGGAACGTCCCGGCACCCTCCAGAATATATTCGTCGGGCAGAAATCGTTTATCGGTATGCTCGGCATTATCGCATCGATCCTTCATTTTCTCTTTCCCCGGGTCATTTTTCTGTAACAGACGTATATGCGGATATCCGTCGCGGGTGTTGCGAAGCAGGGAAACAGATATTTTGTCGCATTACGAAAGCCCGGCACCAGTATAGGCGAATCCTGGGAATTTCCCGGCGGCAAGGTGGAAAAAGGCGAAACTCCACAGGAAGCGATTACGCGTGAGTTTCTCGAGGAGTTCGGGACTGCCGCGGCGGCCGGTCCGCTGCTGTGCCGTGGCAATTTTACCAACGGCGCCGAGGAATACGAACTGCTCGCCTTTTCCGTAACGCTGCAGGGGGAACCGGAAGCACGGGAGCATCAGTATACCGCGTGGAAAACGCTCCCGGAGCTTAAGCTCCTTCATTTTGCGCCGTCGGACGGCATCATCCTCAAAGCCCTTTCAGAACACTGAGCCGTTCGGTATGATCCCGTTTTTCGGGATGATGATTATGTTGTCGCGGATGTGATAGGTGCCGTAGTCGCCGTCTTTTCTGTCAATATCGTCCACACCGATCCTGCAGCCGTCTCCGATTTTCGCATTCTTGTCGATTATCGCGCCCCGGATGATGGTCCCGAATCCTATGCCGACATGGGGAATTCCCGCTTCACGGTCCTCCAGTTTCTGTTCTGGCGATTCGTAGTAATCGGCACCCATGCACACAACTCCGTCCAGGCTGGCGCCGGATTCTATGATGGTACGTATGCCTATAATCGATCGTGAAATGGACGCGTTTGTTATTATGCTGCCTTCCGCGGCCAGGGACTGCGATATGGTGCAGAAGTTTATTTTGGACGCCGGCAGCTGCCTGCGGTGCGTGTAAATGGGTGAGTTTTCATCATAAAAATTGAAATCCGGATTGATCGATGCCAGGTTGAGATTGGTTTCGTAAAATGATTTTATGGTACCGATGTCTTCCCAGAATCCCGGGTAGATGTAGGCGTTCACCTTGCTTTTTCCGATTTCAGCGGGGATTATGTCTTTGCCGAAATCGGTAAAGGTGTTGTCCAGGGCCCTTTCCATGCTTTTCGCGTTGAAAATATAAATACCCATAGACGCGAGGTATTCCTTCCCCTGGTGCCTTAATTTATCACTGTCCTCCCCTTCCGGATAGATGTCCTCGGGAATCTTCAGGCTGCTTATGTCTTTTACGGGGCCGGGCTTTTCCAGGAATTCGGTAATCCGGGACTGCTTATCCGCCTTCAGTATGCCGAGCTCCGAAGCATTCTGCCGGGAAACCGGAGTTGCGGCTATGGTGAGTTCCGCGCCGCTTTCCACGTGCTTGCTGAACATGTCGTCCAGGTTCATCCTGTATAGCTGATCGCCGGAAAGTATGAGGTAATGGGTCGCGTTCTGAGGTTTAAGGTGAAGGAAGTTTTTTCTGACCGCGTCCGCCGTTCCTTCGTACCAGGACGATGTGAGGTAGGTCTGTTCTGCGGCCAGAATTTCGACGAACCCGTTGCTGAAACTGTCAAAAATATATGTTGAGGCCAGGTGAATATGAAGCGAAGTGGAATTGAACTGGGTCAAAATGTAGATCTGCTTGAAGCCGGAGTTGATGCAGTTAGATATGGGTATGTCAACCAGTCTATATTTTCCCCCGAAGGGGACCGCCGGTTTTGATCGTTCCTTTGTCAGGGGATAGAGCCTGGTGCCTTTCCCTCCTCCAAGGACGATGGATATAACTTTCTCCAACTGATGCTCCTCGTTATGCAGCTACTTGATGTTATTTTAAGTTACTCCCCGGTGGTGGTCAACATCAATTGCCATTTTTTTCTTTTACATGCTATGGTAGGGCAATGGGAAATCTTGCGAAAGTGCTGAGCGGACTTAAAAACGACCCTTCCTTCATGAATCAGGTCGTTCACTGGGAAAAGATTCCCGCCAGGCCCGGCGTGTTCGCCGATTTCCCCCGGGACATCCATCCGGATTTGTCCGCCGCCCTTAAGGAGCGGGGGATAGAAAAGCTCTATTCCCACCAGGCTGCCTGTTATGAAGCGGTCCGCGGCAATAGGCACGCGGTTGTTGTAACACCTACGGCGTCCGGAAAAACCCTCTGTTACAACCTGCCCGTGATGCAGGGCATCCACGAAAATCCGGCCATCCGCGCCCTTTATCTTTTCCCCACCAAGGCCCTGTCCCAGGACCAGCAGGCGGAACTGAACGAAGTCTCCCTCGGCGGCCGTCTTGACATCAGCATCAACACCTACGACGGGGACACGCCGTCCTCCCTGCGGACAGCCGCGCGGAAGGCGGGACAGATAATCATATCCAATCCCGATATGCTGCACGCGGGCATCCTGCCCAACCATCCGAAGTGGATACAGTTTTTCACGAACCTTGCCTATGTTGTCATCGACGAAATACACACGTACCGGGGAGTATTCGGGTCCCACATGGCCAATCTCATACGGAGACTCAAGAGGGTAGCGGCGTTTTACGGATCCCGGCCCCTTTTTATCTGCTGTTCGGCTACCATCGGCAATCCTCTCAAGCTTGCGGAAACCATCCTGGGCGAACCAATGGATCTTGTCGACAACAACGGCTCCCCTTCAGGGGAAAAGGAGTTAATCCTCTACAACCCGCCCCTGGTCGACCGGATCCAGGGAATCCGGAGAGGGGTGGTGCTGGAGTCGCAGAAGCTCGGCCTCATCTTCCTCAAGGAAGGGGTCAAGACCATCATTTTCGCCCGGTCCAGGATACGAACGGAGCTCATTGCCTCTTACGTGAACAAATCGCTTGCGAACATGTATACGGACAACTACCGGATACGGGTGGAGTCCTACAGGGGCGGGTATCTTCCCGGGGAACGGCGGGAAATTGAAAAGGGACTGCGCACGGGTGAGATACAGGGTGTCGTTTCCACCAGTGCCCTGGAGTTGGGCATAGACATCGGCGGCCTGGACTGCGCCATTCTGGCCGGCTTTCCGGGTTCCGTGGCTTCCGCCTGGCAGCAGGCGGGCAGGGCGGGCAGACGCAACACCCTGTCCGCTGCGGTTTTCATAGCCTCCTCCGGACCCGGCGATCAGTACATAATGCGCCACCCGGAATATTTTCTGTCCGCCTCCCCGGAGTCCGGCTTTATCGATCCGGACAACCTCTACATCCAGCTCGATCATCTGAAGTGCGCCCTGTTCGAACTGCCCATGAAGGAGGAGGAGGAATTCGGTCCCTCCACGGGAGAACTGCTTCGCTACCTGGAGGAACAGGGTGTCCTTCGCCAGAGCCAGGGAACCTATTACTGGGCCGATCGGGGATACCCGGCGGAACAGGTTTCCCTTCGTACGGCGACCTCCGAAAATGTCGTCATCATCGATACAACAGGGGGCGGGTACCAGGTGATAGGGGAGATGGACCTCCTCTCGGCCAAGGAGCTCATCTACAAGGGGGCCGTATACCTTCACCGGGGAGAGCAGTTTTTCGTAACGGAACTCGATATCAAAAACAAAAAGTGTTTCGTCGAGGAGACCGACGTCAATTTCTATACCGACGCGGTTGTCAAAACAGACATCAAGCTTCTTCAGAAGGATGAAATACGGGAACATGCCGGGACCGAGCTGGTCCTGGGCGACGTGCTTGTCCGCAGGCAGGTGGCCAAGTATAAAAAGCTGAAATATCATACCCACGAAAACATAGGCTACGGCGACATTTTCCTTCCGGAAGACGAGATGCACACGCGTAGTTTCGTAATGGTTTTTTCACCCTCCACGGAGGGGGGGAAACATTTGGCGGGCTACCCGCGCGAGATCCAGGAGATGATCATCTCGAGGCTGGGCGGTCTTTTCCGGCAGGTGGCTCCCATCTTCCTGCTCTGCGATACGAGGGATCTGGGAATCGTGGAACGCCTGCGGGACCCGCATTTCGGGTTTCCCGCCCTCTTCCTCTACGACAACTGTCCCGGGGGTACGGGCCTTGCCGAAGGCCTCATGGAGAAATGGAAGCAGGTGCTGGCAGCCGCGGAGGAGGTAGTCCTCACCTGTCCCTGTGAGACAGGCTGCCCCTCGTGCATAGGGCCGCTTTCGGAGAACCCCGGGGGAGAGATGAGCGGTCCTGCCACCCGGGATGTGAACCCCAAAGAGGTTATCGCTCTATTCCTCCGGGTCCTTAATTCCTGACAGGAGACTTGGGTTTAATGTTGAAAGAACGGCTTTCCGTGCTCAGGGGCGGTCTCCCGGATAAAAAACCGGCAGCGGAAAAAAACATCCTCCCTCTGCGCATGGGTCCCGGCTGGACGGAAATCGGGTACGGCTGCTACAGGAGGACCGTTGTCCTGCCTGATGTGCTCCCCGCCCGTATATCGGAGGCCCCTTTCCGCGGAGGCGCGGAAGATCCGGACGGGTATCTTTTTTTCGATACCGAAACAACGGGGCTTTCAGGCGGCTCCGGCACCCTGGTTTTCCTCATCGGCCTGGGGAGAAAACAGGGGAATTCCTTTGTTATAACGCAGCTTTTTCTTGCGGATTTCCCCGGGGAAAAGGACCTGCTGACGGTCTTTTTTTCCCTGGTCGGCAAAAACGACATCCTTGTATCATACAACGGCCGGGCCTTTGACACGCAGCTGCTCCTGGGAAGGGCTGTGCTCAACAGGATGTCATGGGACCCGCCGGCGCAGGAAGATCTGCTCTACCTTGTCCGCAGGCTGTGGAAACCCTATCTGGGTTCCTGCAGCCTCCGCAATGTGGAAGAAAAACTGCTGGACCTTCACCGCGGAGCCGACGTCCCGGGATTCGAGATACCGGACCTTTACAGGTCCTGGCTGGACGAGAGAGACCCGGAAATTTTAAGTATCGTTTTCGAACACAACCTGCAGGACATCTACAGTCTTGCGAAGCTTCTCGCCCATATCGAAAAGACCTGCGCCCATCCGGATACATCGCCTGCCGCGGACCGGATTGCCCTGGCTCTCTGGATAGCGGGCAGGGACCTTGGAAAAGCGGAGAGGCTTCTGTCGGATGAGTTCGGCCGCGGGAATCCGTTCGCGGGAGCAAGGCTTGGGTTTATGCTCAAGAAACAGAAGAGGGCCGGAGAGGCGGAAAGGGTATGGATCGAACTGTGGAGTACGTACAGGAACATTTCAGCCGGGCTCGAACTTGCGAAATATTTCGAGCACCGCCTCAAAAAATTTCAGAAAGCCCTGGACCTGGTCCTCGATATCCTCTCGGAAGTGAGGAAAAAGCCGTATCGTTCCCGGGTCATGAAGGAACCCCTGCTTCACCGTGAAAAGCGGCTTAGGGGCAAGCTCGGTCACTTCCAGGTCCGGGGATAGATGCCCAGCCTCCGCTCAAGCGCCCACTTGTATATTTCCGCGTAACGCCCGGCGCTTTCCTCCCAGGAAAAACGCTTCTGCATGGCCCGTTTGCGCATGGCATTGATATGCTTCTTTTTATTATACCAGGCCCAGACAGCCCATCCGGCTACGTCGTAGATGGCTCCGGGCGTGAGATCGTCAAACATGAAGCCGGTT
>SPDA01000596.1 GCA_004525155.1 Spirochaetales bacterium | reverse complement strand
TGCCGCCGGCGATCGTGCCGCCGGCAGGCTCCTGTTTATCAGACGAAACAGAAATCCGGGGAAAGGCCTCCTTGACCTGCCGGGCGGCTTTGTGGATCCTGCGGAATCCGCGGAAACAGCCATCCGCCGCGAAATAAAAGAGGAACTTGGCGCCGCACTTAGGGACCTCCGGTATTTCGGTTCCTACCCCAACCGCTATTTCTACAATGAGGTCTGGTACAACACCTGCGACCTGTACTTTACCGCAGGACTTGAGAGCGGTGCACTTATGCTCAATACGGAAGAAATCGCCGGGATCGAATACATCTCCCCGGAAGAATACGCTGCGCCCGGTTTCCCGGAAAATATCGCCTTCGACTCGGCAAAAGCTGCCCTGCGGGACTTTGCCGCCGGTCAGTACCCTGCCGACGGTTTGAACCGGCAGAACAGCTGTTAACACTTCGGCAATACAAATTGTAGTGCGTTTGAATGGCTCAGGCATAATTGACAAGTGTCATGATTATTGTTAATTTGCCGCAGGAGAAAAAACAATGTACGAAAATGAAAAAAAGGAAATAATCAAGGCCGGGCTCGCGCTTAAGGAGTACCAGCTTATAGCTTTATCCGGAGGAAACGTGAGCATGCGGCTTCCTGACGGGAAACTGCTCGTTACCCCCTCGGGCATGGCCTATGACACCATGATTGAAAGCGATGTTGTCGTTATGGACATCGAAGGAAAAGTGCTAGAAGGTGAACGCCGCCCCTCGGTCGATTCCGTGGCCCTGCTGCACATTTACCGCAGCTTGAGCAGGGTCAACGCCATAATTCATACCCACCAGGTTTACGCCACAGCCATCAGCCTGGTATTCGACAAGGTGCCGAATGCCGTAACCACCCTGGCGAATGCCTGCGCCGGCGAGGTCTTTGTAGCGCCCTTCAGCTCAGCTGCGAGCTTCGAAATGGGGAAGGAAGCCGTGGAGCATATCGGCGGCTCCAACGCAGTCATTCTCAAGAATCACGGGGTCATAACCGTGGGGAAAACCCTCAAGGAAGCGCTCTACGCGGCCGTTTACCTGGAAGACGCGGTAAAGACGTATTTCGTTGCAAAGTCCATGGGCGAACCCAAGCTCCTGACCGACGCGCAGTTCCGGGAGGCGGTTGAAGTTTTCAAAGATTACGGCCAGTAGAAAAAATAGCCTCATCATGCACGATTATACGGACTTCACCCTGGGGCTTTATGAAAAGGGTCTTCCCGCGGAGCTTGGCTGGCCGGAGCGGCTGGAGACGGCAAAAAAGGCCGGTTTTGATTTTATCGAGATATCCATAGACGAAAGCGACGAACGCCTCGCCCGGCTTGACTGGAGCTTACGGGAGAAGTCCGCGTTCATGAAGGCCAAGGCGGATTCAGGGGTGTTCGTGCCGACCATGTGCCTGAGCGGCCACCAGCGTTTCCCGATAGGCAGCAGATATGAGGAGATACGGAAGCGGGGCATGGACATCATGGAGAAGGCGATCCGCTTCGCGTCGGACACGGGCATCCGCATAGTACAGCTCGCCGGGTACGATTCCTGGTACGGCGAGCCCGGTACCGCGGAAACAGTCCGGCGATTTAAGGAGAACCTTGCCATAAGTCTCGAACGGGCGAGCAGGCTTGGCGTGACTCTTGCCCTTGAAACCATGGGCACTCCTTTCCTGGACTCCCTCGAAGAGATAATGGGGCTGGTGAGGCATCACGACTCCCCTTACCTTCAGGCTTACCCGGACATCGGCAATCTAACGGCAAGAAACAAAAATGTCAGACATGAATTCGGCCTTGCAAAGGGTCACATCGTGGCGGTCCACGTAAAAGACACGCGGAAAGGGGAAATACGCCGTGTTCCCTTCGGCCGGGGAACGGTGGACTTTGCGGATGCTTTCAAAGCGATAAAAGATTCAGGATTTTTCGGACCTTTGCTTATCGAAATGTGGGCCGATCCTCGTTTCGATAATCAGGCGGAAATAGAAAAGGCTCGGAAGTTCGTACTCGATAAAATGCGGCAGGCCTGGGAAAGCGGATAAGGCGATTAAAACAAGATGAAAATGGCGGCAGATTTCAATCAGTAACCCGTGATTCCTTGAACCAATCCCGACTGACAGGAAATCTGCCGCGTTAAAAAGCAAAGCAAGTACGTTATGCTTTCATTTGTTTGGCCATATCGCCGCTGTCGAAGAGTTCCCAACCTTCGGCGATTTTGCCGCCCTTGATTCTAAAAGTGCTGATGGCAGGAATGCGTATTATCTTTCCGCTGGCTTTAAGATCGCCGAAATCACCGGTATGCTTGCCGACAAGGGCAAAATGACAGTCAACTTTATCACCATCGGCCAGCATGAAATCAATCTC
>SPDA01000627.1 GCA_004525155.1 Spirochaetales bacterium | reverse complement strand
CATCCGGGCGCGACGTCCAAGTGTTCCCGTAGTCTGGCGCATTCGGCTTCGGATGGAAACTGCACGTCCTGCCATGGTCAGATGAGCAATGTCGCCGCAAGTATCGAAAGCGGGGGAAGGGTACCCTGGACGGCGGAACCGACCTGCGGTTCCTGTCATGTTTCTCCTTCGACTGCAACGCTCACCTCGGTCAGCGCGGGAACGGTCTCAACTATTGCTGAGGTGGATACCGGTTTCTCCCTGTACAGGAACGGCGTGGGGCACGGGGGCGTTGCCTGCGCGGCATGTCACGGAAGCCCGCATGCAATGGTTCCCAGCAGGGAAGATAAGGATAATTACCAACAGGTCGCGTACCAGGGAAAGGCCGTCACCATGGGAAGCTGCGGCGCATGCCACGAGGATTCACACGGAGAAGGTTTCTCGGAATTCTTTGATACGCATGGCGGGGGAAGAAATGGAGAGACCTCGGCCTGCAAGGTCTGCCATACCGGTTTTACTAGCGCCGCCGGCGCTGGTTCAGCACCGCATCAGTTTCAGTGGCGCGCCCGGTAAACATATATTGCATCAGGACGGCGGATCCAGGATTTCCCGTACCTCTATGGTGCATTCCTTGTTCCAGCCGAGATGGGGATGGCCCTCCAGCAGTTTTTTTGCTCCGTGCAGATTTTCCGCCTGCAGGAAGGAATATCCGACCGTCAAATTATGGCTCTTAGAGCTTCCGTCGGCGTTAAGTTGTTCTCCATTCCCAAGGGGAGCACCCATGTCGACGAGCCCGCTGCCGCATTTCTTTGCCCACGCCATCCACTCGTCCATGCCTTTTTGCATTTCTTCCGGAGTAGAATCCGCCATTTGCTGTGCGGAAGAAAATGGTGCATGATAGGTCACTAAAAATTTTTTCATAATGTCTCCTTTATAGTTCTTTCGATTCTCAAATCAGGTATGGCCCGCAAGTCAGCGACACCGCCATACAGGGCAACTGTCAATTTTGAGAAATGGTTTTCACCGGACCAGGTCCTCTTCTGCCAGTCTGTGGCCCCATACGCCAAGGGGTGCTATTCTCATTAAAGCGCCGTTTGCCTTCGAGCCGCGGTTTCCTCTATGGAAAAGGCGCCTTTCCCGGACAGCGCGTGCATGAGGCAGAGCATCAGTTCTCCGTCATCGGTAATCTGTCCGGGAGCTGTTCGCCAAACCCCGCCGCCTGTCATTTTCAATGCCAGATTAACCTGGGCGGATGTGGGCATTGAACTGATAAATTCAAGTGTCGCGCCTGCCGCATCGCCGATCAAGGCGCCGAGTATTGAACCTCTTCCAACCTGGTTTTTCCCGATGTTTTCATTCATTAAATTATTTCTTATGGTGAATTCTACACATGGTTCGGAGAATAATGCAACAAAATAAAAAAATATTTTGCCTGGAGAAGGTGGAAAATCTTTAGAGGTGTAAAGGTATGGCTGATCGATCTGGCCTTGATAAGTCCGGAATAGCTGAATTTAAATATCATTAGGTATCGGGGCAGCAGGATTTGAGGGGCGGGAAGAAACAAGGAAAGCGGCAACTATGGAAAGCCGATACAATCTGCCGGGTTAATAAAAACATTTGCATTTATATAATTAACTGTTTATAATTATGGTAAATAACCTGATGAGGAGTTGCCATGAAACGATGTGTAATTGCAGGCCTAAGACTGCTGGGTCTGGTGCTGGTAATCGCAGGATGTTCCCTGTCGTCGTACTCGGAAACAACCTTGACCGGAACTATCGGCGGACAGGCATTTACCTTTGCCGATGGGTATATTGACGCAGACGGCAGCGCACAGCTGTTCAATGCGGCACAGGATTTTACCGATGCCTTTTCCTATGACTGGACTGCTGTACCTAAGATAATGTTTACCGTTAACCCGGTTGGGGTGGGTGAGCATAAACTTCAGCTTAATCTGCTCGACCTGGCCAATGCTTTTACCGTTACCGGCTATGACGGCACGACAAATTATATTTTTACTGAAGGCACCCTCGAAATTACCGAGGTGACAGATACCGAGGTCAAGGGCAGAATGCACATTACAAGCGACACGGATGATCTGGACGGTATTTTTACCCTGGAAAGGGTTGCCTGGTAGCAGGCTCCCACGGATAAAAAGACGTTTATGCGGGGCGATTTTCCAACACCGATCTCCTAACCCGCACGGAGAACCGGGATGCCGGAACTCAATTAGTTGAGTCTCGCCGGCATCCCGCCTCCGGT
>SPDA01000166.1 GCA_004525155.1 Spirochaetales bacterium | reverse complement strand
TTCCATGGGCGGAAAGACTGCCATGGAAGTTGCCCTGCAGGCGCCCGACAGGGTGAACAGGCTCATCGTGGCGGACATGGGGCCTGCGCGGCACGAAGCGCATTTCAGCGATGTCCTGAGCGCACTTGACGGGTATGACATCAGCAGGCTCCAGAACAGGGCAGAGGCGGAGAAAGGCCTTGCGGAGATAATCCCCGACAGGAACATCCGTCTCTTTGTTCTCAAGAATCTGAAAAGGCGCCCTCAGGGCTCCTGGTTCTGGCAGGCGAATATTCCTGCTCTGGCCCGGCATTACGGGGAGCTCTGCGCGGGCATCGAAGGGGGCGGCAGGACCTTCAGCGGCAGGTCGCTGTTTCTAAAGGGCGAGCGTTCCGGCTACCTTGAGGATTCGGAAATACCCGCAGTACGTGAACTGTTTCCCCGGGCGGAAATAAAAATTATTCCCGCAGCCGGCCACTGGCTTCACATCGACAACCAGGACGCCTTTGTAGACGAAGTCCTCAGTTTCTGCGAAAGTTAACGCCAAGGAGAATAAGGCCATGGGCAAACTGTGGGAGAAAGATTATAAAGCGGACGGTCTGATAGAACGCTATACCGTGGGCAGGGATTACCTGCTCGACAACCGTCTCGTACCATGGGACTGCGCCGGCAGCATGGCGCACGCACGGATGCTCGCCTCCATCGGCATCCTGACTGAGGGGGAGGCCTCCGGCCTCGAACGGGAACTCGCCGCAATAATCCGCGATCACCGGGAGGGCAGGTTCATCGTGAGGGCGGAAGACGAAGATTGCCATACGGCAATTGAAATGCGCCTGACGGAAAAACTGGGAGAGCCGGGTAAAAAGATTCACACCGGAAGATCCCGGAACGACCAGGTACTCACGGCCCTGCGTCTCTGGGGAAAATCCTCGCTTCTTTCCTGCATAAAAGGAACGCTTTCAGTCAGCCGCAGCTTTGCGGACTTCGCCCTCCGGCACGAGTTCGTTCCCATGCCGGGCAGGACCCACATGCAGTCAGCCATGCCCTCCTCCGTGGGACTGTGGTCGGCCTCCTACGCGGAGGAACTCCTCGACACCGCCGGCCTTCTATGGGCCGCCCTCGATTTTACGGACCAGTGTCCCCTGGGCGCGGCTGCGAGTTACGGCGTTCCCCTGCCCTTAGACCGCGAAATGACGGCGGAACTGCTGGGCTTCAGAAAAGTCCAGAGAAACGTGCTCTATGCCAACAATGCCCGGGGCAAGACGGAATCCGTCATTCTCGACGCCCTGTCGCAGATAATGCTTACCTTGAGCAAGTGCTCCCAGGACCTCATCCTCTTTTCCCTGCCGGAGTTCGGGTATTTCAGCCTGCCGGACAGGCTCTGTACCGGATCGAGCATCATGCCCCAGAAAAAAAACCCTGACGCCCTGGAGCTGCTCAGGGCAAAGACCGCGACCATGACGGCCTATGCGCTTCAGGTCAAGGAGATTATCCGCGCCCTGCCCGGAGGCTATAACCGGGACTTTCAGGAGACCAAGGAACCGTTCATCAACGGCCTCCTGCTGGCCCGCGACAGCCTCGACATCCTGCTTCTCACCATGGAGGAGGTAAAGGTTAACCCTGAAAAAATGGCCGCAGGCTTTACCCCGGACATCTACGCCACCGACGCGGCACTCGAACAGGTTTCCCGCGGAGTACCTTTCCGCGAAGCCTATAAAAACGTCGGCCTTAACCTCAAGGATCTGGAAAGCAGGGATCCTGCCGCTTTACTGAAGAAACGGACTTCCACCGGCACACCCGGGAACCTGGGGCTGCCCGGGCTGGCCCGGGAAACCGCGGAACTCGAGGCCGCGGTGACGGACAGGGCGGAAGCTTTCGACGGAGCGATGGAGAAACTTACAGGGTTCAGGCTCTAGGCGCTTTACGCTGGTTTTTTCATTCCTTTGGATATATACTACCCGAGTATGTGGTTCGTATTTGACATTCTCCATCAGCTCAATTTTTTCCTCGTTTCCGCAATGATGCTTTTCACCACCATCTTCAACAAGACTCTTGGGAAAGACGCCAAATACCCGCCTTTTCTTTTTATGATTATTCCCCTTTTTCTCTGCCTCGTGCAGCTGACTGTCTATATGTACATCCATAAAGTCGTAAATTACATGAATTATTCGGAAGCCAGCCTGTTTGCAAACAAGGAATCGCTGGATTTCATCATCTATTTCGGCAGTTTCTTTTCAAGTATCGTCATTACCCTGTTCGTCCTGGGCACCCTGCGGTACATTTTTCTGCTGTTCGGATGGAAGGACTCCACCGTAAAACTGATGAACATTCTTTCCCTGATTTACGCTATTCTGCTTTTCGCTTTCAATGTCCTGTACCTGAAGGGAAAGGCTCTGACCAGCCTGAACGACATGATCAATTATTCCGGCAGAAGCATCCTGGCGCTGGACAGCCTTATATTTATTCCTTTCGGTATATATGCTCTTATCCGCCTGCGTGCGAACAGGGAGGAGCCTGCCAGGGGAAAACACCTCTGCACAGCCCTAGCCTTTCTGTCCCTCATCCCCTTCGTTTCCTTCGACCTTCTGGCAGTTGAGCGAGAAATCCTGTTTTCTTCCAGTATGCCCTTCCGCTTAAGTTTCGTCTCCTTTTCCGTATTCATCACCTGGTCCCTGTACCTTCTGATGAAGGACAAGGTTCGGCGGGTGCTCCCCGTATACACCAACGAGGACTACACCAGGGCCTTAAGAAAAACGGGACTTTCGGACAGGGAAATCGAGATCGTGGAACAGGTGGCGGAGGGCAACCCCAACAGGGAGATTGCGGAAACTCTCTTCATTTCCGAGAATACGGTGAAAACCCACATCAAGAACATCTACAAAAAACTTTCCATCTCCAGCCGTATCCAGCTCCACAAGGTGCTGGAGAAAATCCGGCTCACCCAGCCGGGTGATTAATTTCTTTTACGCATATACCACGAAAAGAGCATGCGAATACAGCAAAAAGGCGGTTTTTCCCCTCCCGAAAGCGGTGTAGAATGTCTGCAAGTTCGGCAGATGCCGGCAATTCGGGGGTTATCAATGTACTGGTTTCTGATGTGTCTTCTCGGCGCCTATGTGCTGGTAATGGCTGTTCTTAATCTTTTTTACCGATTCCGCATTCCCCATTCCTCGCCGAGAACCGGAGGCCCCCTGGTTTCCATACTCGTTCCCGCGAGAAACGAGGAAGCGAATATCGCCGCGTGCCTGGACAGCCTTTTCACGCAGACCTACCGGAATTATGAAATAATCGTTCTTGACGATAATTCCACCGACCGCACCATGGAAATCCTGAAAAACTACAAGGCAAAGCATCCCGGCCTCCGCATCCTCTCCGGCGGCCGGAAACCAGAAGAATGGAAAGGAAAGACCTATGCCGTGCATCAGCTCGCGGAGGCCGCGGCCGGCGATTTTCTGTACATGACCGACGCGGATACCATCCATAAGCCGGAAGCCGTTGCCTGGGCCGTGGACCGCATGATTGAAAGAAAACTAGACGCGTTCTCGGCCATGCCCGTGCAGAAAACCCGCACCTTTTTTGAGAAGCTCATTGTCCCCATCGTGTACCTTCCCATGTTTATGCTCCCCTACTCGCTCCTTAATTCGAAAAAAAACAGGCGCCTCTCCTTTGCCATAGGGCAGCTGTTCGTTTTTAAAAAAGAAGCGTACAAGGAAATGGGTGGATTCGAAGCGGTGAAGGGAAGGATAACCGAGGACCAGGCGGTAAGCCGGCTGCTTAAGAAAAACGGGTTTAATTACCAGTTCCTCGATACCAGGGGTCTGGTGGAATGCAGGATGTACGGCTCCTTAAAGGAGTGCTTCAACGGTTTCGCCAAAAATTTTCACGAGATGGTGGCATACATCCCGTTCCTCATTACCATCCTCATCCTGATTATGTTGGCTCTGGTCGTAGTGCCGGTTATTCTTTTAGGCGGCAGCATCGGGACCAGCGGCACAACACTCACGGCACTGTCCCACGCCCTGCCCGGTATGCTGCCTGGTTCCACATTGCTGCTGGTTTTACCGATGGCTGCCTTTTTTACAGGTTGGGCGGTCAATCTATTCTTTTACAGGCTTTCCTGGTACATGCCCCTGCTCTATCCCTTGTTTTTCACTACCTTCGCAGTCATGCTTCTTTCATCCATTTTCAATGTGGCGACCGGCAGAAACCCGGTGTGGAAATCCCGGGTCTTGAGCCCGAGTTCCGCCGCTTTTCCGGCAGCAGCCGGACCCGCACAGTCTGCCTCCGCAACCAGGACATACTAGATGTTCATACAATAAAGCGCAGCGGATAGCTGAATATTGTCAATCATTATTCAGAAATCTCAGTCTTGCGCCGGTCCGGGCATAAGCGTATTATCCTTCCGATGGAACCGATTGAACAGATCCGCAGCGCACAAAAGCTGCCCCCCCAAATAAGACTCACCCCGGGCGAGGCGGAATGGTTCGACAGGACCGCATCCGGTCCCCTGGTCCGGGTCCCGAACCTGCCTTTTGCCGTAACCCCGTATTACATCGATCTTGCCGGAGACAGCCCCGCGGACCCGGTACGCAGGCAATGCGTTCCCACGGCCGGGGAATGGGACATCCGCCCCGGGGAGGAGGCTGATCCCCTGTATGAACAGCGGTACAGTCCCCTGCCCAGGCTCATCCACAGGTACGCGAACCGTGTCCTCGTGCTGACAACGGATCAGTGTCCGGTTTACTGCAGGCATTGCTTCAGGCGTTACTTTACCGGCGGAGGCGCAAGGGGAAATTCAAATCCGGGAGGCTCCATCACAGCCGCTGAAATGAAGGAAATTGCCGCCTATGTGCGGAACCGCCGGGAGATTAGGGAAATACTTTTCTCCGGAGGCGACCCACTCATGCTTTCGGACAGGAAATTGCTGCGGACAATGGAATTGGCCCGGAAAACGGGGGATGATACGGTTCTCAGGCTCTGCACCAGGGCGCCGGTGACCTGGCCGCAGCGGATAACGCCGGAGCTGGCGGAAGGCCTTGCCCAACTGCGGCCTCTCTGGACGGTAACCCAGTACAACCACCCGAAGGAATTGACGGCCGAAAGCAGATCAGCGGCGGAAACGCTCATTTCCGCGGGAATACCCGTGGCGAACCAGACAGTTCTCTTAAGGGGCATCAATGACGATCCCGATGTACTGGCGCGTCTCTTCCACGATCTTCTGACCCTGGGCATCAAGCCCTATTACCTATTCCAGGGAGATCTGGCGCCGGGCACCTCGCAGTTCCGCGTTTCCCTAGACAAAGCTTTCGCCATAGTTGAGCGTTTACAGAATCTTCTTTCCGGGTTATCCATGCCCCAGTTTGCCGTCGATTTACCCGGCGGCGGGGGAAAAGTGAGGCTGTCCCGTGAATCGGTAGAGTTTTTCAGCGACGGCAGGTATCACATCCGCAGCATGGAAGGAGAACTTTTTTCATACCCTGAAGAGGATTAACGGTGGCAGAGTACAACCGGCGGCAGAGTACAGCCGGCGGCAATACCTGCAAGTTTCAGTTCTCTCGTTTCACCGTCAGGTTTCTGAACTCGCAGCCGGGACCCAGGGTCCTCAGAGCCATTTCCACACCGTTTTCTATACCGAACCAGGTTTTGTAGGTAAGCTTGTGTTCCC
>SPDA01000070.1 GCA_004525155.1 Spirochaetales bacterium | reverse complement strand
GCCGGCGGCACGATCGCCGGCGGCAGGTAAGCCGTCAGCAACGATGAATACGGCCGCGGCAGCGGCTACGTTGTGAAAGTAGTTCCATCCGCAGAAACGGCAGATGAGTTCTTTATCGTTAAGGAAATCCGGTTCCGGCGTTTTACAGTTCGGGCAGTAGTTGAACAAAGACGGCATGCGCCATAGTATAATCAAACTGATAGTCTGTAACAAGTAAAGATATTTTACCGTATCGGCATTATCATGAAAGGGAGTGCAAGAGTATGCTCAAGAAATGTACCGTCTGTAAAAGGGATTTCCCGGAAGAAGAATTAATCACGGGCCATGGAATCCGGCATGAAATTGAAGGCATGATTAGAAATGCCCATGCGGACTGGAGCGACGCCGGCGTCATCTGCCCTGAGGATTATCAGAAATTCAGATCAACCTATATTTCAAATCTCCTCGAGGAAGAAATTGGAGGAGTGAAAGATCTTGAAAAGGAAGTCTTCGACAGCATCAGGGAAAATGCGCTTATTACTGAAAACGCGAACAAGGCGGTCAAGGAAGAGCTGAAAATCGGAGACAGAATCTCCGACAAGGTGGCGCAGTTCGGCGGGAGCTGGCGTTTCATCATTATATTTTTCATTATCCTGCTGGGCTGGATTATTATTAATTCCGCCGCCCTCTTCGGCAAACCCTTCGATCCCTTTCCGTTTATATTGATGAACCTGATTTTATCCTGTATCGCCGCCATACAGGCCCCCATCATCATGATGAGCCAGAACAGACAGGAAACCAAAGACAGGGTCCGCCAGGAGAATGACTACAAGATAAACCTCAAGGCTGAAATCGAAATACGGACGCTGCACGAGAAGGTGGATCACCTTCTGCTCGATCAGTGGTCGAAGATGATGCGTGTCCAGGAATTCCAGCTTGAAATGCTCGAGGAATTGAGGAAAAAGTAAACGATCTCCGCCAGAGGCGGCGGCTTTCTGCTGGAGTAAAACCCTTATGCCGGCTGCACCGGGCTTTACTTTTTTTTCGGTGCCAGCCCGCAGGCGCTCAATACTGAACTTAAGAATTTTCCGGCTTTCCCGGTTTCCCGGGGCTTTACCGTATTCAGAAGCCGTTCCTCTCCCTGCGCGGAAAGGCCCAGTGCACCTATCTCCTTTTTGAGGTCCTCAAGTGTGCCGTTGCTGCCGAGGTATCCGTTTATTCTTGCCGCTGCCGTGGAGTCAGTAAGAGATTCCGCTGCCGGATAGTAGCCGGCAAGCTCGTGAAGGAGCTGGGTGTCATTTTTAAGATAGTACTTCTGGTGGTATTCCTCCGCCTCGGTGAAATCCGTAAAAGGTATGATTATCGTATACACCCTTGCCCCGAAGGTTTTCTCCGCCTCGCGAAGGGACTTTTCAGCCAGTTTTTTCTGTTCTCCGCCGTGGTAGAAAATGATGGACATGTACTGTTTTGAAAAGGGTTTCGAAGTGGGTACGTGCGAATTCCAGAATATATCGAGAAGTTCCTGATAGGATATAATACCCGGGTCGTAATCTACCTGTACCGTTTCCGAGTGACTTCCAATGGAATAGTAGGTGGGATTTTTTGTACTCCCGCCGGCATAACCGACCCTGGTTCTGTAAACGCCGTTTATCTGCCCGAACCGGGCATCAGGACCCCAGAATCACCCGAGGGCGAAGGTCGCTGTGGACAGGCGTGAAGGTACGGTCCTGTCCATCCGTGGAAGGTCCTGAGCGGAAAGGCTTCCTGATAATCCCGCAAACAGCATCCCCGAAAGAAAAAACCAGAGGTTCCTTAACTGTGTCGTATATTTCATCATTAATCCTTACTATATTTATAATATAATATCAACACGGAATCAAGTGCCCGGGGCACAAAACCTTTCTGAAAAACCAGGATGGCTTAAAAAAAATATTGACACCAGAACCTAGTGGGTGTAAAATGTATGCTATGGCGAACAGTGTTCGGTATAGCGAACAATATGACTGAAGACCGCAGCGAATCGGGTAATGTTAAATCCGTGTTCAGGGCGGTAAAAATACTCGAACTGCTGGCGGAAAAAAATAGCCTCGGTATCACCGAGATAAGCAGGTTCCTCGGCCTGCCTAAAAGCAGCGTTTACGAAATTCTGTCTACACTCCTTGCGGAAAATATTCTGGAAAAGGACCATGACCGCAACACCTATAATCTCGGCCTCAAGCTGTTCGAACTTGGCATAACGGCACAGAAGAATCTCGAAATAAAGAGAATTGCCACTCCTCACATACGGAAGCTTAATGAACTTCTCGATGAGACCGTTCATTTAACGGTACTCGAGGATGATGAGGTGCTTTACATCGATTGTTTCGAGTCCACCAAACGGCTGCGAACCTATTCCGTCATAGGAGTCAAGGCGCCTCTTCACTGCACAGCGGTCGGCAAGGCCATGCTTGCATATCTGTCTTCTGATGAGGTGGACAGAATCATAAAGGAAAAGGGGCTGGAAAGATTCACCAGCCAGACTCTTTCGGATCCCGAGGCTCTTAAAAAAGACCTCGAAACAATACGCTCCCGCGGATATTCATTCGATAATATGGAACATGAGGAATGGGTTCGCTGCGTGGCTGCGCCTGTCAGGAATCATGAAGGCAGGGTATTCGCCTCCATAAGCGTTTCCGGCCCCGTGCAGAGAATGCCTGCGGAGCGGGACAGGGAGGTCATACGACTTCTGTTAGAGGAAACAAGAGAAATTTCCAGAAAACTTGGATTCAGGGAATCCTGAGAGGGATTTCTAAGGAATACAAATATTTTTTTCAGGAGGCTTTCCATGAAAACAAAAATCATCATTATTCTCCTGGTCCTGCTGCTTGCGGGCGGTATGCTTTTCGCGGGCGGGACCAAGGAGCAGACGAAGCCGGAGGAAAAACCCGCGGCGGCGGCTGCTGAAAAGACGGCTCCGAAACCGGTCAAGATCACCTGGTCCTCCATAAGCGTTCCGGCGGATGCGCATACCAAGGCCATGTGGGTGTTCAAGACGGAACTGGAAAAGGCGAGCGATAACCGGATTACGGTTGAACTCTACACATCCGGACAGATTTTCACCCAGGAAGGAGAACTCGCCGCCTGTCGCGAAGGTACCCTGGACATGGCCTATTTCGACAGCAACTGGCTTGCGGAATGGGTACCCTACCTTTCCATGCTCGGCGCCGCCTATACCTTTACCGGCTGGAATCACGCGAACAAGGTGTTAAACGGCGATATCGGGAAGAAGATCTTCGACGAGGTTGCTGCAAAGACGGGGGTCCGCCCTCTCGGGGCTTTTTACCTCGGCACCCGGGAACTCAACCTGAGGGATATCGGAAGGGAAGTGCGCAAACCTGAAGACATGAAAGGCGTCAAATTCAGGACTCCCTCGAGCCCCGCATGGCTGGCGCTGGGCAAGGCGCTGGGAGGAAATCCCACCCCGATGAGCTTCGGGGAAGTTTATCTGGGACTTAAAACCGGGACCATCGACGGACAGGACAACCCCCTGCCAACGGACAAGAACGCCAAATTCTACGAGGTCACCAAGTATATCATTCTTACGGACCATGTGGTGGGGGCCGTCTGGCCGAGCATGAACGAAAAGAAATGGCAGTCCCTGTCGCCGGAAGATCAGGCACTGGTGCTGCAGGCCGTCGCCAAAGCGGGTGAAGCCTGCGCGAAGCAGAACCTCGATACGGAAGCGGGTATAATCGATTTTTTCAAAGCCCAGGGCATGACCATTATCGACAACCCGGATAAGGCGGCTTTCGCGGCTTACGCAAAAAATTCCTATCTGAAGGAGAGCCCGGATATCTCGAAGAGCTGGGATATGGCTCTGTATGACCAGATACAGTCCTTGAAGTAGGCTGATATCGGCAGGTACATATTGATTAATCAGGCCCCGCCCTACAGGCGGGGCCTACTCTTACACGGGGGATAATATGCCCAAAAAAGATAAAAAAACCATGGCAAGGATCGGCACCATTCTTCTGGACATCATCGAGGTATATCTTCCTACGGCCTGTTTCGCGCTGCTTCTTCTCGTATTCATTATCGCCATCGTGTTCAGGTATTTCATTGTTCCCCTTACCTGGCCCATGGAATTCACCCTCATGGCTTTTATCTGGATAACGCTTCTTGGCGCCTGTTATGCCATGCGGGATTCCTCGCACGTGATGTTCTCGCTCGTCTACGATCTGGTACGGCCCCGCGCGCAGGCTGTTTTCCGTATTCTAGGGAATACTCTGGTGGCCGCTGCCTTCTCGATTTCCGTTTATCCTTCCTTGAGATACATACGATTCATGAATTTCAAGAAATCCGATGTGTTACGGATTCCCATGGATCTCGTATTTTCCGTGTATCTCATGTTTCTGCTCATCATGATCGGCAGGCTGATCGTGGAAATCGTCAGAGATATCAAAAAGCTGTCTTCAAGGGAGGCTGAAGCATGAATCTTCCGCTGCTGGTTTTCCTTATCTGTTTTGTGCTCACCTTCGTGCTCCGGATTCCCATAGCCCTGGGAATGATGATGAGTTCGATATTCTATTTCGTTTTCGCCCCTGGACCGGCTACGGGGATTGGCATGGCTGCCACGCAGCTTCTCACGAACCTCAACACGAGTTTCATACTAATAGCGGTGCCTCTGTTCGTGTTCGCTGCGAAAGTCATGAATTCCGGGGAAATAACGGAAATGATATTCAAGTTCGCCAATTCCCTCGTCGGCAGGTGGCGAGGCGGACTCGGTCATGTGAATGTCCTGGCATCCCTCATATTTTCCGGTATGACAGGTTCCGCCGTTGCGGATGCTTCCGGTCTGGGCATCATGGAAATCGAGGCCATGCGTAAGCAGAAGTTCGATGACGGTTTCAGCTGCGCCGTGACGGCGGCATCGGCCACAATCGGGCCGGTATTTCCACCGAGCATTCCCATGGTCTTTTACGCGATGCTCTCGGGCGCGTCCATAGGTGCCCTATTCATGGGCGGCATGGTGCCGGGTGTTGTCATGGCCCTGGCCCTCATGGGATATGTCGCATTCGTGGCGAAAAAGCGGAACTATCCGAAGGGAGAACGTTACGGCGCGAAAAAATTCATCGGCAGCACCTTCCGTGCCATTCCCGCTCTTCTCACTCCGGTCATCCTTCTCATGGGCATTTATACCGGTATTGTCACGCCTACGGAAGCAGGCGCCATGGCGGGATTCTATGCGATACTCATAGCCTTTTTTGTTTACCGCGTCATGGGGCTGAAGCAGCTCCTAGAAGTGCTCAAGGACACGGCGAAAACAACCGGCACCCTCGCCATAATCGTCGGTGCGGCATACATGTTTTCCTATATCGTTGCCATAGAGCATATACCTGACAAATTCGCGAACCTCCTGCTGGGCCTCACGCAGAACAAATATCTTCTGCTGTTCGTCATAAACATCCTGTTCCTCGTGCTCGGCATGTTCATAGATACCATGGCAATAACCCTCGTCTTCATACCCATGGTGCTCCCCCTGGTGACTCTGCTGGGAATAGACCTGGTCCATTTCGGCGTGGTCATTGTTCTCAACATGATGATAGGGCTCATTACCCCGCCTTTCGGGGTGCTCATGTTCATAGTATCGGGCATATCCAAAACGCCGCTCAAGGCGGTCATAAGGGAAACCCTGCCCATGAGCCTGGTACTCATCGGCGTACTGTTCCTGATAACCTATGTGCCGCAGATCGTACTTTTTCTCCCTAACTTGTTCATGAAGTGAGGTTCAGGACAGGGAAATGAAGGAAGCAACGCCAACCGCACAGGCCATGATCATACTCAAGCTGCGCAATCATATTCCCCTCGGAGCGCCCGCAAGGAGGGAACCTGCAGACGGGACTGAATCGCCCCTGCGCGTATCCCTCGGCTTCGAGCCGGCATGGTTCACGGAACGCTGCGGGACCGATTTCTCTGAAGCCTGGCACCGGGACCCGGTATACAGGAACCGCTCGCTGTGCAGGATGAGGGAGGAAGTCATAAGCCGTTTTCCCTCCGTGACGTATTGGCGGAGCGGCGGCGGAGAGCCGGGAACGCTTTCGGGCTGTTACGGGGCCTACGTGATACCCTATGTGTTCGGCATGAGTCTGCGGTACGGCAGGGATCGGTGGCCTGTGCCGGCGCCGGAAAGACTCCCGGTAGAGGAGATTGAAAAACTCGACGTAGAAAAAATACTGGGCGGCGCCGGTGCGGAAGATTTACGCAGGCAGATGGATATCATTGAAAGGGAGTTCGGGGCCATTCACGGGTATCTCAACTGGCAGGGTATCCTGAACAATGCCTTCCATATCCGCGGTGCGGAAATCTTCACCGATATTCTCGATAAACCGGAGTTTGTCAGGCATTTTTTCTCGCTCCTGTTTGAGGTAATGACAGGTCTTGCGCTGGAAGTGCAGGCCCGGCAGCGAAAGAGCGGATTTTACATCAATCAGCTGTCCTTAAGCAATTGCGTCATGAACATGATATCTCCGGAAACCTACCGCGATTTCGTGTTTCCCTTCGACAGCGCCTTCCCGGCGCGTTTCGAGCGCTTCGGCCTGCACACCTGCAACTGGATTATCGATCCTTACATCGAAATCCTGTCGGGGCTTCCCGGGCTGGGCTATATCGACATGGGTTTCGCCTCGGACCTGAAAAGGGCAAAAGCCGCGTTTCCGCAGGCGCGCAGGGCTGTCATGTATTCGCCCGTGACTTTCCTGGAAAAGAGCCCAGACGCCCTCGAACAGGACGTCGGCCGCATCGCACGGGAGCTCGCACCCTGCGATATTGTCCTCGGAGATCTTCAGTCGTCGGTTCAGGATGAACGTATAAGAAATTTCCTGTATAGTTGCAGGAAACTGGAAAATGAATACTACGAAAAGGAGCCATTCACATGATAAGCGAAGAGCACTGCATAAAACTTAAAGGGGTTATTGCCGCCCTCTGCACTCCGATGCGCGAGGACTTGAGCATTGATTTTTCAGCCCTGGAAAAACAGACGGGTTACCTGAGCGCCGCCGGCGTACAGGGCTTTTTTGTAAACGGAACAACCGCCGAAGGGCCGCTACTTTCCACGGCGGAGAAGCGGGATGTGCTTGCGGCGGTGCGGGCAGCGGCCGGTAGGGAAAAATTTCTCTGCGCCGCATGTATCCAGCCATCGACTTTCCAGGTTGTGCGGGAAATAAGGGAACTGTCGGATCTTGAGCCGGAATTTTTCGTCGCCGTGTCCCCTTTCTATTTCAAAGCCGACCAGGCGGCCATCATCCGTCATTATGATACGATTGCGGCAGCGTCTCCGGTTCCCGTCATTCTCTACAACATTCCGCAAAATACCCATAATCCGCTTGAACTGGATACGGTTCTTGCGCTTGCGGCAGCCGGGAACATTGCAGGGATAAAGGATTCTTCCGGCAACTTCCTGAATTTTACCCGCGGCCTTCTCCGTCATCCGCCCGGGTTTGCCTGGATTCAGGGAGAGGATTACCTGCCGGGAGCGTCCTTTCTTATGGGGGCTGACGCGCTGGTAACCGGGCTCGGCAATATATTTATCGAGCCATATGTCATGATGTACCGTGCCCTGACGGCCGGAGACAGGGAAGGGCTTCTGCGGGGCCAACATGCAATCAACCGCCTTTATTCCCTCCTGGAAAAACGGCCGGGCAGAAATATCGCGACAATCAAGGCAGCAGGCTATCTGCTGGGAAGGGGCAATCTCTGGCAGCGCACGGGACAAGCCGGATTAACAGAGGATGAATTGCGGCTCCTCAAAGATGAAGTCTCTGCCCTGAACACATGACGGCAGCGGCTGCGACTGAAAGTGCCGGTATCTGCATCACCGTTGACAGACAGTCTAAAGTTCCTCTACCATGGGCCCATTATGAACGGAACCATACCACAGGGCTACAAGCCCCTGCTGAACCTTAAACAGACGGAACTGGCCATCAAGCTCATCAAGGATTTTTTTGAGCAGAGCCTGGCCGCGGAACTGAAACTCAGGCGCGTTACGGCGCCGCTCTTTGT
>SPDA01000493.1 GCA_004525155.1 Spirochaetales bacterium | reverse complement strand
TTAACAATATTATTTTTTATTGCGGGGCTTCCTCATACATGCAGATACTTGCAAAAGGGCTGATAATCGTTCTTGCCCTGGTGATAAGCGCAATCCCGGCTATAGTGCGGGCCCGGCGAAAAGTCCAATTGGGAGCATAATGGAATGACTGATTTTTCCTGTGTCGAAGAAAAAGAAGATTTCGGTAAGCGGCTTATAAAGCTGCTGTTCAACAACAAGGTAGTCTTCGCTTTTCTGTTAATAATCGTTCTGTTTATCATCGGGCAGATAGTGGTTCCAGGGTTTGCAAAATTCAACCATGTCATGTCTGTATTACAGGCGGCCTTTTTCTTAGGGCTTGTCGGTCTCGGGCAGACCATAGTCGTCATTTCCGGTAAGGAAGGTCTGGATATGTCCGTCGGCGCAAACGTTTCGGTAGGCGTCGTAATGGTTGCTGCAATTATCAATGGAAACAACCTTAACCTGCCGCCTGCCATTCTCGCGATATTCGCCGCTGGTTTTGCGTTAGGATTGATAAACGGCATAGGTATATCCTTGCTCAATATCGCGCCACTTATCATGACTCTTGCCTGGGGCATTGTTATCGAGGGGCTCTTACTTTTTATTATAAAAGGTCACATGTTCGGCACCGGAAGTTCGGCGCTTGAGCTTCTCGGCAACGGATCACTTAATATCGGAAAAGGGAAAATACCTTCGGCTGTTCTTATTTGGAGTGGTATCATCCTAGTGATGCACATATTCTTGACCAAGACAAAGCCCGGGCAGACGCTGTATGCCGTGGGAGAAAATGATAAGGCCGCATCCTTTATGGGAATTAAAGTAAAGCGATTTAGGATAATAATTTATGGCATAAGCGGGGCACTCTCCGCGATTACCGGATTATTGCTTCTGGGTTTTGTGGGAAGCGCGCATCTTAACCTTGGCGCGCGATATGTTCTGCCCTCTGTTGTGGCGGTCATCATCGGGGGTATACGTTTCGGCGGAGGCGCCGGGAATTACCTTGGTACAGTGGCGGGCGCCATTTTCCTCACCACCCTTCAAAGCATACTGGTTACGCTGGACCTCTCCGAAGGCGGGAAACAGCTCATTACCGGCGCCGTGCTTATTTTACTTCTGCTCGCCTATACCCGGCGCGGAAGCAAATGATTGCGTATGTGAAATAAATTATTGCCGTAACGATACAGCAAAACAATAAGGAGTAGTGCAACAGGAAGGACCCGAAAACATTATATAACGAACGCCTTGGGAGGGTGGTGGATGCAATTTCCCTCAAGAAACCCGACAGGGTACCGCTTATCGTGCAGCCTGAGGCTTTTCCAATATATTATTCCAATTTGAGCATGTAGGAATGCATGGATGATTATCACAAGGTCGGTCCGGAACTGGACAAGTTCTATAAGGATTTTCCGGAAATCGACCTCGGTTGGGGACCGGGTCTCATCTATCCAACGGATGGTATGAAGGCCTGCGATATAGTCTGGTTGAAGTGGCCCGGTCACGGGGTTCAGGGGGCTCATCAGATGTACCAGTTTATCGAAGGCGAGTACATGAAAACGGACGAGTATGACGAGTTCGTGCACGATCCGACCCACTTCATACAACCCAAATCGATTCCCCGGTGTTTTAAGAGCCTCAAAGGATTCGAGAGTTTAAGGCTCAGAGATTCAATTTGGATGGCCTGGATGGGCAGTTTTGCCGCCTTCGCGAACAAGGACCTGATTACGGCGTTGGACGCTCTCAAGAAAACAGCGGAGGAACTCATGAAGTGGTTTACCTATATCGGCGATTACGAAAAGAAACTGGAAGAAGAGATGGGGTTTCCCATCGCTGTTGGTGCCAACGGTTTCGCTCCCTTCGACCAACTGGGGGATACCATGCGGGGTACTATAAATATCATGATGGACATCATGGACAGGCCGGACAAGGTGTTGGCCGCAGTGAATACGCTGACCCCAATTGCCATAGAGGCGCCGGTCGCCCAATGCAGGGCAAACGGCCGCAAGTTCGTCTGGATCTGGCTCCACAAAGGGGTCGATGAATTTATGTCCGACGAGCAATATAAAACCTTCTATTGGCCGTCACTTAAGGCCCTCATTGACGGGCTCGTAGCGGAGGGCTTAAACCCCTTCGTATACTGCGAAGGAAGGTACAATACACGCCTCGAAATTCTCCGGGATGTACCAAAAGGTAAAGTGGTATACGATTTCGAGCATGTGGACATGGAAAAGGCCAAGGATATCTTAAGCGATGCGGCTTGCATAGCGGGCAACGTGCCTAATGCTATGCTCGCCTTCGGAAATAAAGATGAAGTGAACGATTACTGCAAAAAACTTATACGTTCCGTGGTTAAAGACGGCGGATTCATGCTCGATGCGGGCGCCCTCATCGACAACGCGAAAACGGAAAACTTAAGGGCTATGTTTGAAAGCGTGGACAAGTACAGTTGAGGGGAAGAGATACCCTACTACAAAAAGTCGGGGGAGCATGCAAATGTAAGTCACAATGCCACGGTTTCTATCCTGTGCCCGTGAGAGAATTTCCGCGGGACAAGCTTCCGAGATAACGTTATATAGTTATTCCCACCGCCGCCAAAAAAAGAGCGGGCCTTTCGGCCCGCTCCCGTCCATTCCAATGCCGCGTGATTTTAGTAGGCGTTGCTCAGGTACTGGGCGACATTTGCGGAAGTAACCACGAAGGTCGGCAGGATAACGTCTTTCGGAGAAGTCCCGCCCTGAAGAAGTTTCTTGGCGAGAATGATGGCATCCGCGCCCATTGTGGGGAAGTAGGACATGGACGCGCCGA
>SPDA01000323.1 GCA_004525155.1 Spirochaetales bacterium | reverse complement strand
GGCGATAATTTTGCAGGCGGGGTTATCGCGTCACTGGCTTCACAGCTGCTTGCGGCAGACGGGGTGCCGGGAAACCTCGACATCACCGCCGCCTGCGCCTGGGGCGTGGCGTCCGGAGGTTTCGCGGCCTTTTATGTGGGCGGCACGTATGTGGAGGAGACGCCCGGTGAAAAATACGCGAGACTCAAATCCTATATACGGGATTACGCAGATCAAACAGGCATCCTGGTTTCCACGGAACTCTGAAAAGGATAACGGCATGATTAAAAAACTGATTCAGTTCGGCGCCGGGAATATCGGCAGATCATTTATAGGCCAGGTGTTTTCCAGGAGCGGTTTCGAGGTGGTGTTCATCGACATAGCGGATACGATTGTGGATGAGCTCAACAGGCGCGGAGAATACCGCGTCATCGTGAAGCGGAACGACAAACCGGATGAAACCATTACCGTAAAAAACGTCCGCGCCGTCAACGGCAAAAACAGGGAAGAAGCAGCCGCAGAGGTTGCCGGCGCCGCCTATGTGTCAACCTCCGTCGGCAAACAGGCGCTTAATCATATTATGCCTGTCCTGGCGAAAGGCCTTATCCTCCGCAGGCAGGAAACGCCTTCCCTTCCGCTGGACATCATCATCGCGGAGAACCTGCGGAACGGGGCTGCCTTCTTCCGGGAGGAGCTTTTAAAAAACCTGCCCCCCGATTACCCCCTGGATGATCTTGCCGGACTGGTTGAAACAAGCATAGGGAAAATGGTGCCCATCATGCGCGAGGAGGATATAAGACAGGATCCCCTCTGGGTCTTCGGGGAGGAATACAACAGCCTGATCATGGACAGGCTCGGCTTCAGGAATCCCGTGCCGGAGATAATCGGCGCCCATCCTGTGGATAATATCAAAGCCTACGTGGACAGAAAACTTTTCATACACAACCTGGGCCACGCGGCCTCTGCGTATTTCGGGTTCCGGCATGACCCGTCCTGGACGTACATCTGGGAGCCTCTGCAGGAACCGGCAATTCTCCGGCAGGTAAGGGAGGCGATGACCCAATCCGCCCTGGCCCTGCAGCGTGAATATCCGGCAGACCTGCCAATGCCGGAACTAGAAGAGCACATCGACGACCTTCTCTTCAGGTTTCAGAACAGGGCGCTGGGAGACACGATTTTCCGCGTGGGAAGGGATCTCATGAGAAAACTGGAAAAATCGGACAGGATTGTGGGCGCCATGCTTCTTGCCATGAAGCACGGTCTCCCCTGCGACGCGCTTATCGGGGTACTGAAGGCGGCACTGGATTTCCGCGCGGGCGACGAACAGGGCCGCATGTTTCCCGGCGACCTTGCGTTCGCGGAAATCTGGCATCCCAGGGGACTTAAGGAAATTCTTACCGGCGTTTCGGGGCTTGACCTTTCCGTGCCCCTGGAAGCGGACCTGCTAAACAGCATCACCGGTCAGAAATAATCAGTTTTGCCAGTTAACCGTTATTTTTTCCTGAGGAAATTTCTTCTTGATCAAATCAGCCAGGTTGAGGAGCTCATATTTGCAGCAGTCTATCGTTTTGCCGTCGACAAGCCTCATTTTGAGCTCGTCAGCGAACTGAGCAAGTGTAATTTCTTTTTTCACCTTGTTCCTCCTATATTCGATCCTTATTCAGGTTTAACCCAATTCTCTCGAAATTGCAATTGCCGCGATAGTACCGTCCGCAACGGCAGTTGTAATCTGCCTGTACCGTTTTGAACGGACATCTCCAATGGCGAACACATTGGGAATGGTTGTCTTCATATCCTCATCCGTAACGATGTACCCCCAGTTGTCCCTTTCGAGTTCCACGCTTCCGAGCAGTTCCAAATTCGGGATAAAACCCACGAAGATGAAGACGCCGTTGGTCCTCAGGCTTTTCATCTTCCCCGTTTTCAGGTCCTCGGCCTTTACCTCCATGTCCATGACGCCGTGCCGGATGAATTCCCTCGGTTCATGCTCGAAGAGGAAGGAGATCTTTTTTTCCGCGAAAACTTTTTCCTGGGCCTGCTTGTTGGCCTGGAGTTCGGCAAACTGGTGCACCACGGTCAGGGTTTTCGCGAATTTCGCGATGAACAGGGATTCCTCTATGGCCGAATTTCCGCCGCCGATGATGATAACGTCCTTGCCGTCGAAATATTTCGCGTCGCAGGTGGAGCAGTAGGAAAGGCCGTTTCCCCTGTATTCCTCTTCCCCGGGCAGACCGAGTGGTTTCGGCGAGGAGCCTGTGGCAATAATGATTTTTTTTGCCGTTACCGTTTCAAGCTCGTCAATTTCAACTTTTCCGGCGGGCAGGTCGAGCTTCGAAATCTCCACCGCCGCCCTGAAAGCGACACCTGCAGCCTTGGCCTGTTCGCTCATGACATGGGCAAGCATGTAGCCGGGCTGGGGTTCGACATAGCCCGGATAGTTGGATACCTGGTGGGTTGTCGTGACATAGCCCCCAGTTAAGGAAATATCGGCAAGCAGGGTGTTGAGCCTTGCCTGGGCGCAGTAAATACCTGCCGTAAGCCCCGCGGGCCCCCCTCCGAGGATCAGGACATCGCATTCGGTGTTTACGCGTTTAATGCCTGCCTTGAGAACGGCGGCCCTTTCCTCGCCCACAAGGTTGTCCAGGTTCCGGACGACGGCGGAACGCTTTATGCCCCCCGTGAGCCTGTCTCCCTCCGGTTTTCCGTTCCTGTAAAACAGGACGGTGGGCGAGGCGGATACCTCAAGCTTAAGCGCCAGGTCCCTGTTCTGCTGTCTGAAAATTTTGAAAAACCGCACGTCTTTTCCGTAGATTTCGCTTAAGGGCTCATATTTGGCAGCGAAAGCCTCGCAGGGGGGGCATTCGCTGGAATAAAAATCGAGTACCGCGAGAGGCGCGCCCAGTACCTCCTTTTCGTAATCTTCAGCCTGTATTTCTCTTATCAGTCCGGACATATTGGTTCCTCCTCCGCTTGTAATTCTTTTTCAAAATATAACGACAGTCCCAGTCCCATGAGCTCTTTGACCGGCCTGCAGTCAGGCGAATGCAGCCGCCCGCTGTTGTTTTTGGCGACAGCGCCGCAACCTCCGCCGCAGGCGAGCTGTACATCGCAGCTGCCGCATTCAGGTATCGAAAGAACGTCCCGTTCCGTCCATGCCGCGATGGCGGTCTCCTCCCTGTATACATCAGGATGAAACCTTCCCAGGGCTTCTCCCTCTTTCCCCACCGTGGCGGTACAGGAAAAGATGCTCCCGGAACAGTCGAAGGCCCACTCGGTCTTGCAACCGGGACAACCGTCGAAAAGAGGTTCCGGCAGTTTTCCCTGTTCATGGAGATGTTTAGCCAGTGCAAAAGAGGGCCTGAAAAAATCAAGAAGGGCGGGATGCTCAGTCATCTCCCGGTACAGCGCCCTGCCGAAGCCGAGTCTGTCCAGAAGCGGCTTCCTGTTCATCTGGCAGGTGTGCAGTTCGTAATTCCTGCCGACCTGTGTCTTGAAAAGGGGATTCCCGCTCCAGCCCCTGGCAGCGGCAAAATCGGCGAGCTCATGGAGCCGGGGGATGTTTTCCGAGTCCGCCACTACGCGCAGGTTCACCGTCAACCCCCGGGCAAGACTTTCATCCACGCCTTTTACTATAGTTCCGAAGGTGCCGCCCCCGGATTTCAGGGGACGCCGGATATCGTGTATTTCTGCCGGCCCGTCGAGGGTAACCTGGATTTCCCGGATCTCCGCCTCGGTGAGAAGATCGAGATATTCGGAAAGATAAAAACCGTTCGTAACGACGGCAAGCTCCAGTTTCCTTTCCGCAGCCGCCCTGATTATGCGGCCCAGCCTTTCCCTGTACAATTCACCCGGCAGCAAAGGCTCCCCGCCGAAAAGCGTAAGGTATTTTTTTTTGTATTTAAACTCATTATCAATATAAGAAAAAAAAGAATCGACCATTTCAGCG
>SPDA01000126.1 GCA_004525155.1 Spirochaetales bacterium | reverse complement strand
TTCCTGGGTCAGCTGGCCGATTTCATCACCCGAGGAGCCCGATTTTTTAAGCTCTTCCGCCGCGGCATGACCTGCGTCGGTAAGGACATAGCTTACCTCCTCCCGCTCCAGCAGTTTGAAGGGGGATGAAGCCGCACCCCGGATCTTGCTGATTGAATCGGCGGAGACAGTCTCCTCGGAGCTCAAGCCCGACTGCTCCAGCCTGAACTCGAAGGCGCCGGCTGCCTTGTCGAGGACGGACCGGATACCCCCGAGCAGCGGAGATATATCCGTTTCCGCGATTTTTTCCACTTTTTTATCGGGACCCATGCGCAGGACGCCTTCCTTCGACCATTCGCCGAAGGCGGAACCCGCGTCCCTGTTTTCCATGGAAAGGGACGTGCATAGTTCCGGCATCGTGGCCGGCCCGTTTTTTTCAATAAAACGGTATATTCTCTCGCCCGGGGTGCCTTCGGCACTGTACCGTTTTCCGAGTTCCGTCAGTTCATAGTATGTTTTTTTTATCCGGCCGCTCTCCCGGATGAGCCCTTTTGACGCAAGCCAGTTGAAAGCCTGGTTTGCCTGGCCCGGAATAAAATTCAATTCTTTTTCCAGCAACTCTGCGCTCAGCTGCCTTTTGCCTGCATAGAGCAGCAGTTTTATTTCGAGAGGGTGAAGACTTTTTATATCGACATCCATGTATGATTCTCCTTGGACGTATTAATGGTTATTTTCCGGGACGGCTCATTCGGACAATTTCTGGGCCAGGGCACGCAGAAACAGTCCCACATCGCTGACGATGCCCGTGGCCTGCGACGAACCGCGGTCCGACAATTTTGTTACCACCGCGGGGTTTATGTCTATACAGACGGTCCTGACCCAGGATGGAAGCATGTTGCCGGTCCCGATGGAATGGAGCATGCTGGCGAGCATGAGGACCAGCGTCGCTCCCTCCAGTACTGCGGCATAGGCTTCCTGGGCCTTTATCATGTCCGTTTCGGTTTCCGGGAGGGGTCCGTCGTCGCGTATTGATCCCGCGAGGCAGTATGGAATTCCTTTGCGGATTGTTTCAAACATGATGCCCTGGGTCAAGTCCCCGCTTTCCATGGCTGTTTTAATGGAACCATGGCCGCAGATCCTGTTTATGGCCTTCATGTGGTTTTTGTGCCCTTCGCTCATGGACTTTCCGGTTTTAAGATCGATCCCCAGCGACGTCCCGTAAAACTGGTATTCCAGGTCGTGCACAGCCAGCGCGTTGCCGGAAAGAAGCCCGTGGATGTACCCTTCCCGGACAAGTGTTCCCAGGGCATCGGCGCCGCCTGTGTGAACAACCACAGGACCCACCACTGCGACGACCTTGCCGCCGCTTTTCCGCTGACGGATAAGTTCCTCCGCCAGGGCCGCCACGGCAACGTTCACGCTCCGCTCGGAACTTACCGAGTTCGCCATGAACCCGAAAAGATCGTTCTCTATCCTGTCCCGTTCCGGCGGAAAAACACGCACGCTTTCCGAGGAACAGACAACCAGGTCCCCGGGGCGGACATCCCGCAGTTTGCTGCAGCGCGCGCCTTTGCCGCCGTCTATGACAATTACCGCATCCATCCTCTGGCCGGCAACCGGCCTCCAGGCGCCCTGATGGAACACCTCCGTCTTGTGGTTGGTGGTTGAGTAGAAATCCTCCGGGGCGCAGCAGTCGCCGGGGGCTGGTTTTAAAAGCGCTTCCGTCGCTTTTTTCTCGTAACAGCCAATCTGTACCAGCTTGAGAGTGACAGCCGCCAGCTGCTCGGACGTACCGCAGGTAACGTCCAGTTCCAGCTGGGAAGGGTTCGCATTGGTCTTGCCGATTTCGAACTTGACTATTTCGTAACCGGCCTCTTCCTTTACGATGAGGTTTAATATGGATGCCAGAATTCCCGAGTCGATAAGATGACCCCTGGAAACAAATCGCCGCGTTATCATGATTTTTCTGCTTTTTTGATGCCTCAGTATTGATGATATCAAGGAATAAAGTCAACTATATCATCATACATCTCCGGTCTCCTGTCCCTGAAGAACTGCCAGCCGTCGCGCACTTCCCTGATAAGCTCAAGATTGAGATCCGCGAACACGAGTTCATCCCTGTCCGCGCTGCCCTTGACCATTATTTTGCCCCGGGGGTCTACGAAGTAGCTTGAACCGTAAAATTCACCGAATTCCCAGGGTTTTTCCAGGCCCACCCGGTTGTTGGCTCCGATAAAAACGCCGTTCGCGGCAGCCTGTGCCGGCTGTTCCAGCTCCCAGAGGTACTGGGATTTTCCCGTGGTCGTGGCCGATGGGTTGAACAGAGTTTCAGCTCCCCGGAGGGCGAGGATCCTGGCGCATTCGGGAAAATGCCTGTCGTAGCAAATGTATATGCCGATATCGGCATAGGCTGTCTCGAATACGGGGAACCCCAGGTTGCCGGGTTTGAAGTAGAATTTTTCCCAGAACCCCGGCCAGGTATGGGGAATGTGAACCTTCCTGAACTTGCCGATAAAAGAACCATCCGCATCCAGTACGGCGGCGGTATTGTAATACACCCCGTCCATGGCTTTTTCATAAACGGGCAGGATCAGCACCATGCTGTATTTCCTGGCGTATTCGGCGAAACGTTCCGTTATGGGGCCTGGTACAGGTTCAGCCGTTTCATACCAGCGGATATCCTGTTCCGCACAGAAGTAGGGTCCGTGGAATATCTCCTGCAGGCAGAGTATCTGTACGCCCTTTTTGCCGGCATCCTCCACCATGGGAAGATGTTTCTGAATCATCGCTTCCTTGATTTCAGCGAGCGTACCTTCGTGTTTTGGATTGGAAGCCTGAATGAGGCCGCAGCGGACTATTCGCGGTTTTGTTTCCATGGTTTACTCCTCTTTAAAATCCTTCGAAGGGGGCACGTTTCACAAACCTGCCCCTGCCGGTTTCGCCTGTAAATTCCATGTGATCATTCTTCCACTCGGCAACCTTGAGGCCCCGGGAATAGACCTTCGAGGGCATTCCCGTCACTTCCATGCCCTCGTAAGGCGTGTAATCCACGTTCTGGTGCAGTTTCTTCTGCGTTATGACGAACTTCTGGTTCGGGTTGAACACAACCAGGTCAGCGTCCTTGCCCGGGGTTACGGACCCCTTCTTTGTAAGACCGAACATCCGGGCGGTACCGGTTGAAAGAACATCCACCATTTTCCGGAGGCTTATCCTGCCTTTCACGACACCCTCCGAATGGAGAAGCATGAGGAGAGTTTCCACTCCCGGCGCCCCGTTCGGAATTTTTTTATAGTCTTCCTTGCCGAACATGTCCTTTCTGCCCTTGAAATCGAAGGGACAATGGTCCGTGGACACTACCTGCACATCACCGAACCGTAAGCCCTTCCACAGGGCGTCGCTGCTCTCCTTCGTCCGTAAAGGCGGAGACATCACATACTTGGCCCCGTTCCAGTCCGGCTCCTTGTACCTGTCCTCGTTCAGAAGCAGGTATTGGGGGCAGGTTTCACTGTACACCGCAATTCCCCTGTCCCGGGCTGTCTGAATTTCCGCGAGCCCCTCCATCGAGGAAAGATGAACGATGTAAATCCTCGAATCCGTCAGTTCCGTCATGGTGATGGCCCGGTGAACGGCTTCCGCCTCCGCGATATTAGGCCTGCTTTTGGCGTGATAGTAAGGCTCCAGCTTGCCCTGCTTGGCCAGGACCTCGTTCATATGCTGGATGATGTAGGGGTTCTCGGCGTGGAGCTGCACCAGGCCGCCGTGTTCCTTCGTCTCTGCGAGGAGCTTGATGAGAACGGCATCATCCACCCTGAAATCATACACAAAGAACACCTTGAAACTCGGGGTACCGTAATCCCTGATGGCTTTCTTCACTTCGTCTATTATCTCGGGCCGCGGATCCATGATGGCCGGGTGCAGGGAGTAATCCACGGCCGCTTTGCCTTCGGCCCAGGAGATCTTCCGTTCGATGCCGCCCAAAATTGATTCGCCCTTCTGCTGCAGTTCGAAGTCCACCAGGCAGGTTACTCCGCCGCAGGCGGCCGCAATGGTGCCTGTTTTGTAATCGTCCTGGGCGGAGGTACCCATAAAGGGCATGGCAATGTGGGTATGAGGGTCTATGGCGCCGGGGAGCACATACATACCCGCGGCGTTCACCGTTTCCTGGGCGGTTTTCTCGTAATCCTTTGCAATATTCGCGCCGACCGCGGTTATTGTTTCACCGTCAATGACCACGTCAGCGGAAAAAACTCCTTCCGTAGTTACTACTGTTCCATTCTTTATGACAATTCTCATGCTCTGCCTCCCGTATCAGTCAACACATCCCTTGACGGCGTCTTCGATGGCGCCCATTTTTGCAAGCTTCAGCTCCTTTTCCAGTGAGGAATCCATGACGGCGGTTTCCCTCCGCTCCCAGGCCTGCGGCATTTCCCTGTAGGTAATGAGGTCCGTCACGGGGCAAACGAAACTGCAGATCATGCAGCTTAGGCACTTGTCCTCCACCAGTTTCGGTCTCCGTTCTGCGGAATCCCACTCAAGCGCCTGTCCGGCGGCGTCGCGGCATACGATATAGCACTGGCCGCAGCCTATGCATCGGTCGAGATCGTAGGAGGTAATACCCTGGCGCTTCAGATCGAAGTGGTCCGTCTCCTGCACGTTCTTAAGAGCGGCTCCCACAAGATCCTGCGCCCTGGCTATGCCTTTTTCCGCCATGTAGTCCGTGAGTCCCTCTATCATGTCTTCCACGATGCGGTATCCGTAATGGATGATGCCGGTCGTCACCTGCAGGTTCGATGCGCCCGCAAGCATGAACTCCAGTGCGTCTATCCAGGTCTCGATGCCGCCCATGGCCGAGAGGGGCAGGCCAAGTTCTTCGCATTTAGCCATGTCCGCTATAAACCTAATGGCTATGGGCTTGACCGCCGGTCCCGAATAACCGCTCCTTGCTCCGATACCGTGTACATTCGGTTTCGGCACCCAGTCGTCGATCCCTATTTCCGAAATGGCGCGGATGGTATTGATTGCGGATATTGCGTCTGCCCCGCCCTGTCTCGCAAAAATGGCCGGTTCCGTCATGTCCGTTATGTTGGGCGTCATCTTGGCGATTACAGGGATCTTCACGACTTTCTTAACGACGGCGGTGAATTGTTCCAGCAGGTGGAAGGATTGACCCACCTTGTGCCCGGAACCCTCCACCGTCATGTGGGGGCAGGAAAAATTAAGTTCCAGCATGTCGGCGCCGTTGTCTTCGGATACCCTGGCCAGGTATTCCCACTCGGCGCTGGAGAATCCCATGATGCTGGACATGACGATATGGTCCGGGTAATGCTTTTTCAGATAGAGCATGTCGAGCAGGTTGTCCTTCAGGGGCCTGTCGGAGATCTGTTCCACGTTCTGCAGGCCCACCAGGCGCTTGTTGTCGTAATGGTACGCGTTCATGCGCGGGGAAGGGTGAATGATGGGAACCCGGTCGGAATTGAGGGTCTTGAAAGCGACCCCGCTCCAGCCTGCCTCGAAGGCCTGTGCCACCATCTCCGCGCTGTTCGACACGGGCGAGGATGAAAGGCAGAAGGGATTCTTGAAACGGACCCCGCAGAAATCTATCGATAAATCCGGTTTGCTGACCATCAGTGCGCCTCCCTGGAAATATAGTCGGCGATCGCCGCAGCCGCGGCCTTCCCGTCCTGTACCGCTTCGACAACGAGGGACGGACCCCTGACGATATCGCCGCCGGCAAACACCCCGGGAAGGGACGTTTTTCCCGTAGCCTTGTCCGCCTTGATGAGATTTTTGCCGTCCACCTGGACCCCGGGATACCATGCGGGGCTCCCTTCGGGGGCCTTGTTGCCTATTGCCTCAACCACCACATCGGCCTTGAGCACCCACTCGGAACCGGCTATTTCAACAGGTTTCCGTCTTCCGGAAGCGTCCGCATCGCCCAGTTCCGTGCGGCGGAGCACTACACCGGATACCCTGCCAGAGTTATCCCTATAATCGACAGGCTGGCTCAGGAGAAGGAACTGCACCCCTTCCTCCATGGCATGGACCCTTTCGTTTTCTTCCGCGGGCATCTGCTGAAAGGAGCGCCGGTAAACAAGGTACACGTTTTTCGCCCCCAGTTTTACGGAACTTTCGGCGCAGTCTATGGCAACGGAACCGCCGCCCACGACAGCCACATTCCTGCCCTTGAGTTCCGCGGCCAGGGAGTCCAGGTTCTTATCCCGGCAGCGCTTCAG
>SPDA01000022.1 GCA_004525155.1 Spirochaetales bacterium | reverse complement strand
CCGGTACGAAAATCGTGTATTTTGATCCGGGAAGCATTCAGAAATAAAAAAAACGGTATGCCTGGACGTTCAAAGCATACCGTTCATCCATCGGGCCGGAAAGCCTCCGCCCTAAGCGGGATTTCTCCCGCCTGTTTTTATCATCGTACAGTTTTTAATAAACCTTTAGTCAATTCTTGTTATTTGGGTGAGCGAGGTCCGCAGCAGGGAAAGGTGGAAATCCGCTGATTCCATGATTTCCCGGTACATAGCGCCGGTTTCTTCCGTGAGCTTTTCCATGGTAGTCTCCGCCGAGGCCCGGGACAGAATGCCGCGGGCGCTCTCCTGTACGAGGAAGCCCGCGATGTCTCTGCTCACGGATGCGAGGATATGCCCGTCGATTCTGTTCAGTTCGCCGAGTACGGCGCCGGCGTCGTTTATTCCAGACCGGGCGGTGGCAAGGGTTCCTGTGAGGGCCAGGGCCTTTTCGGCATAGTGTTTGAGGGCGGTCATTTCTTCCGCGAGCCTTTCCATGACGGGAACTAGATGGGACCCTTTTGTAGGCGCATTTTCCGCAGGCTCCTTCCCGAGATTCCGCAGGACCGGATCGAGTTCTTTGCGGATATCGGGCCTTTCATACAGATTTTCAAGGTCAACGAGCGGCATGTTTTTTATTGCCAGCCCCTTGGCGGAAAGGGTTCCGGTGTCCGTGCCGGGATAAAGCGTAAGCTGATTTTCGAACCACCACCGGTAAAGCGAAAGCCGCCTGTCCGTAAGTGTTCTGCCGCCGAGGTTGTTGACATCGGCGAACGGCCCTGCCTCCGTGATGTAGGAAAACGACAGGGTCTCGGGGGGCATCATCCGCCCGGCAAGCGATTGGCTCCTTTCCTCGAAAAAACTGCCCCGGTAATGGGTGGCCTTGTCCGGAAACCCGAGATCAAGCCCGGCGAACAGAATGGGCCTGCATCCGAGGAGCCTGGCAAAATCCCAGGCCGTAGTCGAAACGGAGCCTCCGGCGCCCAGCCTACCCCAGTCTCCCAGAACCTCCTCGAAATACCTGCTCAAGGGAAATATTGAGCTGCAGAAATAAAGCTGCCCCATGGCCTTCCGGAAAACTGCGGGATGGGTAGATAGTTCGGAAACGACCGCGCAGCTTCCGAGAGCCATTTTATCCAGATGCCGCGTGTTCCAGTACTGGGGATCGACAACGATGAGAAAGTCCGGCTCAACCCCCGAAAGGACACAGGCGTTGAGACTTGTATCAACCGCGATAATGAGGAATTTATCACGGAGATTTTTCAAATGGGGCATAAGAAGATCGAGGCTCGGACCCGCCGCCAGTACGAGGGCGGGTGTGCCCGAAAAAAGCCCGTAGAGTTCCATGACCGGTCTTGCCTTCATCAGTCCTGAAAGATTTCTGAACATGTTCCTGACCCAGACATGGCCGAAACGTTTCAGCGTGTTTTCGTTAATCTCCCTGCGGTTTATAAAAGATGCGATGACCGTTTCAACATGGTCGTAATAGGCTTTATGGTTTTCGTAAAGCGGCCGGAATTTGACAAGCTTGATGGGACCCGGCGGAACAGCCGAAAGCAGGGAAAAAAGTACCTCTGGGTCCGCATTGAGAAGAAGTGATATTCTCTGCGAAGTGAAAATGCGGCTTAATGGTCTTGACGAAAGGGAAGCAAGAAAAAGCGGAATGTCCGGCTCCATTATCACGACCGAGATGCCGGGATTCAGGGTGAGACAGGCCTCGGCCAGGTATCCAAGGCCGAAGCCCGTTATGATGACGCAGGACGCCCTGGCAAGATCCTCCCTTTCCGCGATTCTTTCCGCCTCCCTTAAGGGAGCCTGCCTTGAATGCAGAAGTCTGCCACGGTAAACGGCGCTTGGAAACCCGGAGTCTGTTTCGACCAGGGTAAGCGCGGAATCCGCCTTGAACCTGGAAAGGACCTCATTCTCAAAACCGGGAAAACGCTGCTTCAAACAGCCGGTATTCTCCTCGAAAAAGCTCATTGGAGTTCCAGGCGTATGCTCATACCGTCTGTTACCGGGGTGCCCGGTTCCGGCGTCTGGCGTACGACCCAACCGCTCCCTTCGATGGTTATCTGGATCTGTTTCTGGTAAAAGAGGGAGAGAATCTGGCGTTTCGACAGGCCCAGGAGATCCGGCATGGTATCTCCCAGAACCAGGGGTGCTGATTTCCGGACGGTAAGTTTGCCTTCATGCTCGGCGAGGGTCTCCCCTTCTCTCGGGATGTTAAGATAGGGAATCAGTTCCTCCGCCAGATCGTGAATGACGGGAGCGGCGATACGGCCGCCGTACGTTTCTCCCATTTTCGGATTGTCTATGACGACGTACAGGATAACCTGGGGATTGTCCGTGGGAAAAACAGCCAGGCAGGAGGCAATGAAGGAACTTTCCGAATAGGTGCCTGTAGCGCGGTCCAGCATCTGGGCAGTCCCTGTTTTCGCTGAAATTCTTATTCCCTGTACGACAGCCCTAGTGGCGGTTCCTTCCTCCGCCGTGGCTGTTTCCATGTCCAGAAGCAGGGCCAGGACGCTCTCCGGGCTTAAAACCTGGCGCAGGGGTTCCCTGGCTATTTCGCTCAGAATTTTGCCTTCCGGGCTCACGATTTTTTTAACAAGGTGCGTTTTTAAAAGGGTTCCGGCGTTGGCGAAAACCGTGGCCCCCGAAGCCATCTGCACGGCGGAAACGGACAGCTCCTGCCCGAAGGCGATGGTGGGTTTTGAACGGAGGGACCACTCCTCGGGCGCCTGGATCAGACCGAAAGATTCCCCCGGGGAGGGGAGGCCGACAGGTTCGCCGAAACCGAAGAGCCGCAGCATCTGGTAAAAAGACTGTCCGTCCACCGTTTCCGAGGCGTACGCGGCGCCGGCATTGCAGGAAACCTGGATTATCCGCTGGACGTTTACGTTGCCGTGCCTGCCGAGACATGTAATCCTTTCCTGTTTTCCACCGGGGTAATCAAGCTGGTAGTAGCCGTCGCAGTAAAAAAAATCGTTTTCGCGGATGCCTTTCAGCTCCAGAAAAGAGGCGAGGGAAAAAACCTTGAAAACCGACCCGGGTTCGTAGGCGTATACTGCCGGCCTGTTTTTCCTGACGGATTCCGGATATCTGTTAAAGAAATTGGGATCAAAGGAGGGGAGGCTGGCGGACGCTAGGAAATCGCCATTTTTCGCGTCCAGGACGAGAATCATTACCGAATCCGGGTCCTGCTCCTCCATCAGCCTTGCGGCGATTTTTTCCGTCATGTACTGGATGTTCATGTCTATCGTGAGGAATACCTGGTTGCCGTATACGATTTCCGAGTCTTCATTGGCCTTTTTGGGGGAGAGTTCCGAATTCAGGGAATACTCGATGCCGGCAAGGCCCGTATTGTCGGTGCCGACATACCCGATAAGCTGGGAGGCGAGTTCCTTTTCCGGGTAATTGCGGCCGTATTCCGGCTCCAGGGAAATCCCTTTGAGTTTCCCGAGCTCCTTCGCTTCGGTTATCTTTTTACTTTCACTCAGGGAGATTTTCCGTTTTATGTACATGAAACCGGTGCGTTCGGAGAACTTCCGGACAAGCTCTTCAGGATCGAGGGACAGAATGCTCGCGAGAATCGAGGCTGATTCTTCAGGTGCCTCGATATTGGGAATCCAGGCGGTCACTGAATCAAGTTTGGTCTGAATGGCGAAGATTCTGCCGTTTCTGTCCAGGATAGGGCCGCGTTCGACAAGGGGATTGGATAACTGGGGAACCGTTTTTTTCTCGTGACGCACCAGCATGAGGGAAATATACTGTGCCAGTATGATGATGACAAAAATCCCGGTGGCAAGGAGAAAAATGATGAACCGGTTGAAGGTTTTCTTTTTCTCCGGATTTTCACTAGCCATGAGCCTTGATCACCCTCCCCAGGATGCTGTCGATTGAAACGGCCCCGTAGAATGCCGAGTCCATGGAAATACTGCCGTTGTCGCCGGCCACCATGACCAGGGTGGAATAAAACTCGATACATCGTTTAACAACAACGCTGCCGCTGTGACGGAACAGTACAATATCGCCCTTTTTCGGTTTTTTCCAGGATACCGTATACTTTTCGGACCAGGGGAGGCGCAATCCATAGGCCAGTTTGTTGACCAATAAAAGCGAGCCGTCAGCTATGGCCGGTTCCATGGATGTTCCCCTTACATTGACGATATCCACCGCCACGGAGGTTATGCAATAAAAACAGACCAGGGCTGCGGCAAGGGCCGCGGCGATTCTGGTCCAGAAACGTGCCTTTTTTCCATGTTGTTTACCTGTTTCCGGGCCGGATTTATTCATTTCTTTTTCAACTTCCAGTAATTTAGGGTCTTGGATATGTCGATATGATAGTATAATTATGTTGGCATCACTGCAAGATCAAAAAATCGTAAAAAGAGGCACGCCGGGATCGCAAAAATCGGGTTTTTTCCCGGTAGTGATAAAAAATACGAAAATACCGGCCTACAAGCGGGTAATTTCGACGGAAAAGAAACGAAGCCCTTTATCTCCGGGCAGGCGGTTTTTTCTCATCGTTCCTCTCTCTCTCCTGGCCCTGCTCGGCATCCTTTTCATGACATCCGGCATACCGGTCATACGGAACGGATCTCCGGCTCCTGTACTTGAACTGCCGGGGGAAAAATCCATCGACACCCTTCTCTATGCCTTTACCGGAGAAGCTCCGGCGGGAGCGTCCGATGAATCGGGACCGGAGGTGGAAATACCGGCCGCGTCCATCCTTAAAATGTTTGAATCGGTAAGCTACAAGGTAAAAAAAGGCGATACGCTTTCGGAAATTGCGAAGGTAAACAAGGTCAGTCTGGGGACCCTCATCAGTTTCAATAACATCCAGGACGTGAGAAAAATAGGGGTGGGCACCACCCTGAGAATCCCCAATGCCAATGGAATCCTTTACCGGGTAAAGGCCGGTGATTCGTTAAGTCTGATATCAAAAAAAAACAACGTGGTCCTCAATACCATTCTGGACGCCAACAACCTCGATACCTCCGTCATACGGGTGGGTCAGGAACTTTTCCTCCCCGGGGCCGAGCTTTCCAGCTTTGAACTGAAACGGGTTACCGGCGAATTGTTCGTGTACCCCGCCAGGGGCGAATTGTCCTCTCCTTTCGGCATGAGAAGCGATCCCTTTACCGGCGTACAGCGCATGCACTACGGCATAGACCTAGCCAATTACGAAGGAACTGCCATTGTGGCTTCCATGGACGGAAAGGTCGTGTCCGTCGGGAACAACCCCAAAGGATTCGGGAAATACGTGATCCTGCAGCACCAGGGGGGCTACCAGACGCTCTACGCGCATCTTTCGAAAATTCTCGTTTCCGTGGGGCAGAAAATCGCGCAGAAATCGAAACTCGGGGAAATGGGCACCACGGGGCTGAGCACGGGTCCGCACCTTCATTTCGGCGTGTATAAAAACCAGGCGCCGGTTGATCCGCTTAAATATCTTAACTGAGGCATGTACGTGAAAAGATTGATTCTGGTGGTTGTCGGGCTTTTTGCTCTCTTTGTCTTTATCAGGGCTTACGCCAGTTCAAAAGATTCGGCCGGGGTTTCCGCTAGGCCGGAGGCCCAGTCATCTTACGCGGGTCCGTCAGCCGATCAAAATCAGCATCCGTAATCAGGCCGAGTTTCAGGGCCGCTTCCTTGAGGGAACAATCGTCCATGAAGGCTGTTCTCGCGATTTTTGCGGCGTTGTCGTAACCCACCCGGGTATTGAGAGCGGTAACCAGCATCAGGTTATTGCGCAGATGCCTTTCGATTACATCCCTTCTCGGGGCAAGACCCTGCAGGCAGAATTCATTGAAACCTTTTATGCTCTCCGCCAGAATCCGCATGGACTGCAGTATGTTATAAATTATGAGCGGCTTGTACACGTTAAGTTCAAAATTCCCGCCCGCTCCCGCCATGGAAACTGCCGTGTGGTTTCCCGTAACCTGGGCGCAGACCATGAGGAGCACTTCGCTCTGGGTGGGGTTGATTTTGCCGGGCATGATGGAACTTCCCGGTTCGTTCTCCGGCAGCAGGAGCTCTCCGAGGCCGCACCGCGGTCCTGAACCCATCCAGCGTATATCGTTGGCTATTTTTACCAGGCTGCAGGCGAGAGTATTGAGGGAACCGGAAAGCTGTACCAGGGAATCGTGCCCAGCCATGAGAGCGAACTTGTTCCCCGTGCAGACGAAAGGCAGGCCTGTAATTTCCGCAAGGCAGGCGACTGCCCGAACGGCAAACTCCGGATGAGCGTTGAGGCCCGTTCCAACCGCGGTTCCGCCGAGCGGCACGGGCATCAGGTCCCCGCCGGCTGCACGAAGTCTGCGCAGGTTTTCTTCCGTCTGGTGGGCGTACCCTGAAAATTCCTGCCCCAGGGTAAGGGGCGCCGCGTCCTGCAGATGAGTCCTGCCGGATTTGATGATATCAGCGTACTCTCTCTCCTTTTGCCGCAGAAGCAGGCCTGTCTGTTCGAGGACCGGCAGGAGGGATGTATGAAGGTATTCCACCGCGGCAACATGCATGGCTGTGGGAAACACATCGTTGGTGGACTGGGACATGTTCACATGGTCGTTGGGATGGACAGGGGACTTTGAACCGCGTACCCCGTTCAGGAGTTCGATGGACCGGTTGGCGATTACCTCATTGATATTCATGTTTGTCTGCGTACCGCTGCCGGACTGCCAGACGGACAGGGGCAGGTGCTCATCCATTTTTCCCGATATAACTTCGTCGGCCGCGCGCAGAATCACATCGGCAAGGTCCGGCGGGAGAAGCTTACAATCCCGGTTGGCCATACACGCCGCTTTTTTTACCATTCCCAGTGCTTTTAGAAAAATTCCGGGGAATTTTTCCCCAGTCTGCGGGAAATGCAGCAGGGCCCGCTGGGTCTGGCTACCCCAGTAACGGGACTCTTCAACCTCCACTTCTCCCATGGTGTCTTTTTCTGTTCTGTAACCCATATATGCCTGCCTTGCGGGGAATAAGGTAACCATAGCAGGTTTTATCCGGTTTCGCAATAAACCCTTTTCCAGGCAGAATGAAAATTTTTTTAATTTTTTATAGAAAAAACTTGACAAGGAATACATAGTGGTATACATTGTTAGTGTAATAGTACGATAGTACACTAACAAGGAGTTGCTATGATTACCATGAAAGACGTAACCTTCGGTTACACAAAAAAGAAAAAACTTTTTTCCGATTTGGCCCTCGACCTCTCTGAAGGCAACATCTACGGCCTTTTGGGCAAAAACGGCGCGGGAAAAACGACCCTGCTGAAAATAATGACGGGCCTCATGTTCCCGGAAAAAGGAACCTGCCGGGTGCTGGACTTCGACGTGCGGGAAAGAAATGTTGCCGCCCTGAGGGAACTGTTTCTCATCCCGGAAGATTTCAGCGTTCCCAACCTGAAATCGCGGCAGTACCTGGACCTGTACAGCCCCCTCTATCCAAGGTTTGACCGCAACATAATGGAGAGTTACATCCAGGAATTCGAGATTCCCGAGAACGAGAGTCTGACGGCCCTTTCCTACGGGCAGAAGAAGAAATTCCTCGTGGCCTTCGCTCTCGCAACAGACTGCAGGCTCCTCGTTTTTGACGAACCCACCAACGGCCTGGATATTCCCAGTAAAAGCCAGTTCCGGAAACTGGTCGCCTCGGCACTTACGGAAAACAGGACCTTCGTCATTTCCACCCACCAGGTAAGGGATATGGAAAGGATCATCGATCCGGTCATCATCCTCGATGAGGGCAGCATCATCTTCCAACAGGACTCCGGCGTCATCGGAAAAAAACTGACGATTTCCCTTACCCAGGACAAGCCCGCGGATGATGAAGCGCTCTACTATGAAAAAGTACTCGGAGGCTGGGCGGTTATTTCACAGAACAAGAGGAACAATCACACCCAGATCGATCTTGAACTGCTCTTTAACGCGGTAACAAGAAACAAAGACCGGATTACACGGATATTTATGGAGGATTAGGATGATAACCAATAATTTTTTCAGTCTTAAACGATTTTTTCAAATTTTAAAAACCGAGGTCCTGCCTGCCTACAAGGCGGTGCTCATCACTTTCGCGGCTGTCGGCGGCCTGCTTCTCGTTATCAATGTTTCCTCGGTAGGGTCCTGGGACCGCTGGAACATCCACCTCGTATTTTATCCTTTAGCCCTTTTCCTTACGGGGATCCTTATAACCAGTTTTACGTTTAAGGATATGCACAGCAAACAGAGAGGGTACGCTTACCTGACCATGCCCGGGTCCCAGTTCGAAAAATATGTGTCAAAACTGGTGTTGACCAGCATCGGCATGGTTCTGGCGACCCTGGTCATGTATTTCGCAGTCTCCGCTCTGTCCTCCGGGATCACCAGGCTAGCCTTCGGCATGAACCACCGGATCTTCAATCCTTTCGACCCGCTCATCTGGAAGCTCATCGGTCAGTATATCATCGTGCATTCCGTTTTTTTCCTGGGAGCCGTGTTTTTCAGACGACTGTCATTCCTTAAAACGATCCTGTCACTCACCGTGCTCAGTGCTGGCATCAATATCCTGGTGGGAATCGTATACGGTCTCATGGTGCTGTTCATATTTCTTACGCACCGGAACCAGGGTACGGTCTGGACTTTCTCCTGGCTGGACGGATTCAACATGACTTCGACGGTGGATGCGATTCGGAATTTCAAGGTTCTCTTCAAGTTTCTCGTAATCTTCTACAGTTTCATACTTCCTCCCTATCTCTGGGTAACGGGCTACTTCAAGTTCAGGGAAAAGGAGGCCAGGTAATGACTTTCGCATCGAACGATCCAATATACCTTCAGATCGCGGATTACATCTGCGAGAACATCCTTCTGCAAAAATGGAAACCGGGAGATAAAATACCCTCCGTGCGGGACATGGCTGTTGAAACTGAAGTCAATCCCAACACCGTCATGCGCACCTACGCCTTTATGCAGGAGAAAGGAATCATCTATAACCAGCGGGGCATCGGGTATTTCGTAGCCGAAGACGGGTACAACAATACCGCTGCGCTGCTCAGGCAGGATTTTACGGAAAAGGAACTCCCGAGGGTTTTCAAAACCATGGACCTGCTGAACATGAATATCAAGGATCTTCATACGTATTATGAAGATTACAGAAACAGCATCAAACAAGGAGAGATTGCATGAAAACGAGCGGAAAACTCATGTTAATTTTGGGAGGATTCGTTCTTGTCCTTATCATCCTGTCGGCCGTATTTGTACGCTCCTCCGTTCGGAAAGTTTTGTCCATAAATAAGACAGACATAAGCGGCGAGATGAATACTGACAGAAAAGCGGAAAATTTCGCCGTGGAAAACTTTGACACCATTAAGCTTTCGGGCCTCTGGGCCGTCAATATTACCAGGGGAGAGGAATATTCCGTCAAGATCGACGCGCCGGCTTATATCTTCGACAAGATTTCCGTAAACAATTCCGGCAGGATTCTCGAAATACAGATGGAGAAGAGCACGGTTTTCGGGTTTTCGAACAATGAAATCCGCCTCGATGTCACCTGTCCTGCGCTTAAAAAACTGTCCGCCGACGGGGCCTCCGCGATTACGGTGAAGGGCTTTGACGAGGCAAGCATGGAGGTGGATCTCGGCGGAACGGTGTCGGTGAAGGGCGAGTCGAACAGCCTTGGACGGCTTGTACTCAACGCGGACGGCGCCTTCTCCTTCGATTTCAGCAAAAGCCAGGCGGTGAACGCATCCGTGTTTATCGACGGGGCCGGCAGCGTCAAGCTGACGATGAACGGCGGCGTGCTGGACGGCGAGATAAACGGCATCGGCAGTCTCGAATATTACGGCCCGGTAAGCGGGGAAAACGTCCGTAAGAATGGTCTCGCCTCGGTTAAACACAAATAACCCCTTTGCTTGACAAAGCCCCCGTTCTCATCTACGGTATGAGCGGGGGCTTTTTTATGTCCGACTTGTCAACACGTTACATGGGTCTGTCGTTAAAAAATCCGGTTATTGCAGCCAGTTCTCAGCTTACCTCAAATATTGAAAATCTGGCAGCCTGCGAGGAAGCCGGAGCCGGGGCCGTGGTGCTTAAATCCCTTTTCGAGGAACAGATACTTTCGGATTCGGGAAAGATCATGGCGAATCTGGACCCGCTGGTGCACGCGGAAGCTTATGACTATTCCACCGTCATGAGCCAGGAGTATTACCTGGACCGCTATCTTAAACTTGTGCAGGACGCGAAGAAAACCCTTTCCATACCGGTCATTGCGAGCCTTAACTGTGTAACCGCCGGCAAGTGGATCGATTATGCCGTGGATTTTGAAAAAATGGGCGCCGACGCCCTCGAACTTAACGTGTTTATCATACCTGTTGACTTTAAAAAAGACAGCTTATCCATCGAGCAGATCTACCTCGACATAGCGAAAAAGATTAAAAGCAAGGTAAAAATTCCAGTAGCCATGAAAATCGGGCCCCATTTTTCGGCCCTGGCTCACATGATGAAAAACCTGGCAGGGGAAGGCATCAACGCCCTTGTGCTGTTCAACCGTTTTTACAAACCCGATATCGACATAGAAAGTCTCGCCGTAAAAGCGGCGAAAATTACCAGCCAGCCGGACGAGATATCGCTGCCGCTTCAATGGATATCGCTAATTTCCGGGGAGCTGTCATGCGATCTTTCAGCTACAACGGGTATTCACGGCGCCGATGGGCTCATCAAGGTGCTTCTGGCCGGGGCGAAAGCAGGTCAGCTCTGTTCAATTCTGCTCATGAAAGGAATAGGGTATATAAAGACGATTCTTTCGGAGCTGTCGGACTGGATGGAGAGACATGAGTATGCCGCTGTCAGCGATTTTACCGGCATTCTCTGCCAGGAGAACATCATCAATCCCGAAGCTTATGAGCGCACCCAGTACATCAAGGCGCTTGTAGGCATAAGCTGAAGGATCAGTTTATTTTTCCGTTACATCCCTGTACCCGGGAATCCCGTACCTTCCCTCTGCACCGACAACAGCCTTGATTACCGCCCTTGCCGTCACTTCCGCAGCCATGACTCCCACAGCTGTTATGTCGGCAGATTCCCTGCCTGAGGAAGCGCAGAAAATGGTGTCCCCGTCAAACATTGTGTGAATCGGGCTTATGGTCCTGGCAAGCCCATCGTGGGCCATCATTGCGATACGTTTCGCCTGGGCCTTGGTCAACTCAGCGTTAGTGGCGATAATCCCCAGAGTCGTGTTCCTTTGAAAAACCGGGGCAGGTGAACGGGGATTCCGCATCATCGTGGCTGCGCAGCCCGGAAAAATTTTTTTCTCCCGGTCCCAGGCCCCGGCGACTATCCTGCCCGAAGAAGGT
>SPDA01000182.1 GCA_004525155.1 Spirochaetales bacterium | reverse complement strand
TCGGTTTGTGTTTCCCTGCTGACGAGCAGATAGCTCCCGAAATAGTAAATTAAAACAAACCCGAAGAAAAGGTAGGGTAAGGAACTGAAAATAAAGTGGTACGACGCGGGGAACAGGTCCACTTCAGGATTCCTTAATTGACTGATAACTGAAAAGGAATTCTCCGTCAATCCCACAAGGATAAAAACAAAAAGGGACCAGATGAGCACCTGTTCACGCGCCGAACGGTCCTTCTTGGATCCTGCCAAACCGAGGATTGCCAGATACACAAAAACGGCAAGATACATAACAAGAGAGATATTCGCTGGAAGGGTGAACCGCGCCAGCCCCTGTTTGAGATCCACCACGATAGTGCCGGGAAAACTGAAAAGTATAAATGCTATAACATTGAATATTATGATGGCGATGTCCAGCTTGATATTTGCCCGCGGCAGCAGCAGCCGGCTGTAATATACGGCAATTGCCGTCATAAAAGTTGTGGTTACGCCGCTGTTAATAAGCTCAAAGGCAATAGCCCTGGACAGGGTCATGCTGTCGGTATTTACGGTGATGTACTCCCGGAAAAACGAAAGCAGAATAAGGAGGGTGAAGCCTCCGTAAAACACAATGAGCAGCCAATAGGAACGGATACGGGATTGTATGGTTCCGAGTATAGAAACAAAGAGAGCAGTAATGCCGATAAGGGCCACAAACACGTAAAAAATAATAATCACGTGAGGATGCATTGCGGAAGTCTATCAGTATCAGGGTAAACTGGCAATCTTGCAGGCAGGCAAAATAATACCGCCCCCTTGTACCGGCACGAGCTATCCGTTAAAGCCGCTGCGCCCGGAGGCGGGATTGAAACCTCGAGATGACAGAAGAAGTTATGATTAACACGAAAAGGCAAGCTGAAAGCAGCAGGAAAAATTTTTGATACTCGTTAAATACCGTCCGGCCGACATTCCAGTTCTTATTGAAGCCTCTGATACCAAGCAGAAGTCCGGAACCTATACGGGACAGCCCCTTCCCGGCAGTCTGAAAAGCATACGATACAGCAAGAGAAACATTGATGGTATTTCCTGTTGCCAGGGTTAACATTTTCGTGGTTGCACCGACTGATACCGCGGCGGCAGGCGATTACTTTGGGTATTGGGTCGATTAGGGCAGAAGCGGCGGGTATAGTGTTGGTTACACCGGGGACATAAACGGCGACGGGTATGCCGACGCCATCGTCGGGGCACATAGTAATAACGCTGCGGGCAGTAATGCCGGAGCGGCAGCAGGCGATTTGTCTTTAGCTTAAAAGGTGCTCATCGAAAAACCCAGGCCCGATCCCGGCTGTTCGGCGGAAGCGGAATAGGGCCGGCCTTGGAGCGCCGAACTAAAAAATAGCAGCCGGGACCTTGTGAGAACTTAGATTGAGGATCTGCGGGTCGGCGCCGAGAGCGTAGGCCACGAGTTCCGCAATGTGGTAGACAGGGAAGATGTTTTCCGTCTTTTCGGCACGTTTAAGCATCACCTGGCCCATATCGAACTGGTTTAGACAGGTAGGACAGGGAACGGCCAGGGCTTCGATACCGGCATCGTTCATCCAGAAAAGTTTTTCTTTTGTTATTTCCAGCGCCTCTTCGTTCCTGCCCGTGTTCAGGCTCAGCGCCGCTCCGCAGCACATATCCTGCCTTCCGAAGGGAATTACCTGCGCACCGAGCGCTTCCAGGATAAGCTCCATTGATTCCGGCAGAGGAAAACGGGGGTCCGGCTCACCGTCCTGCATGACATCGCCCGGGCGGAAGTAATGGCACCCGTAGTGAGTCCCGTACTTGATGCCGTCCAGGGACCGCACGCGTTTCGCCTCCATCAGGTCGAGAAACTCGTCACGGGCCAGTATTTCGACCAGGTTGACAACCTTTACTTTTCCTTCATGGGCCTTTCCATGCTTCGCAAGCAGTCTCTTAACAAGCTCACGTTTCTCTTCGTCCCCGGCAAGAATGTGGCCGGCCTCTCTCAAGGTGTTTGTACATCCTGAACAAAGCGTCACGATGTCCAGTCCTTTTTCCTCCGCAAGAAAAAGGTTGCGGGAAGCAAGAGTGAGCCAGGAATCGAAGTGTATGCTTTTCAGGCCTGTCGGTGCCGGACAGCACCCGAACTCGATATCTACCAGCCCGATTCCCAGTTCACCGGCAAGGTACCTCGTGGCTGCCTCGATTCCCGGATACTTTACCGGGATTACACATCCGCTGAAAAAAGCCGCTTTCATTGTATATCCAGTATTTTACCGAGACCCGCATCCAGCAGTATCTCGCGAATCTCTTTCGTATCGGGTTTCGTAAGAGGCTTAAGGCCGAGTTCCCCTCGTATGCGCTCCGACCGGGAATTGGACTGTATTGGACGGCCCGTTTCAATCATCATCATGATGCTGCTGCGCAGCACCGGCGGAATATTTCCCTTCAAAGCCGACAGGTTCATCATGTGGGTCAGCAGACCGGAAATATTTATTCCGTGCGGACATCTCTCCCGGCAGACCTGGCAGGTGGTGCAGCACCAGAGCGTATCCATTTCGGAAAGCACATCCTCGTCCCCGTCAAGTATGTAGCGCAGGACCAGTTCCCTCGGGTTATACCGATCCACGACCCGTGCAGTCGGGCAGCTCCCGCTGCAGATCGCGCACTGCAGACAGCGGGTAAAATGTTCCCGTTCGTACAGGTTAAGAGCTTTTGACACTCGCCGCCTCCCCGGACGAAAGGCTCTGCACCAGGTTCTCCCGGTTCTTGGCAAGCCTGTCCTGTCTCTTCTTCTCGCGTTCACCGAAAAGGGCCTTGCTCTGCTGTATCTCTTCGGCTGATATTGTATCGAGCTTCTTCTTCATGCTGATTATCTTGTCCTGGAACCGCTGGCCTTCGGCGGCGCTGACCCACACGAGCTGGAGCCGGTCGGGGTCCAGCCCTCCCTTTTCCATAACATCGCGCGTCTGGTTGTAACGTTTCAGCGTATAGGTATTGGCATCGATATAATGACAGTCGCCTATATGGCAGCCGGAAACAAGGATCATGCCGACACCGCGGGAAAAGGCATGCTCAAGGAAACTCCTCGAGACCCTGCCGGAACACATCGTCCGTATTATACGTACATCTGCCGGATACTGCATCCGGCCTATGCCGGCGAAATCCGCGCCTGCGTAGGAGCACCAGTTGCAGTTGAAAGCCAGGATCTTCTTTTCCGGCTCATGCTCCATAAAGGCATCGATCTGGGCAATTATCTGCTCGTCGGTGAAGTGGCGCTGGTTGATGGCCCCGAACTGGCATTCCGCACTGCAGGTACCGCATCCCGAGCAGGCAGCCTCGATTACGACTGCCTTCTTGTCTTCGTTCAGGTATATCGCATGGAAGGGACAGACCTTTACGCAGGCGCCGCAGCCGGTACAGAATTCATCGATAACCCTGGCGGTTATGGCTTCGACGGTGACTTTGCCGCGGTGCATGATTATATTTGCCTTGGAAGCGGCCGCACTGGCTTGTGTTACCGAATCCTTGATGTCTTTGGGCCCTTCCGAACAACCCGCCAGGAATACACCCCGGCTCGCGGTATCCACGGGCTTAAGTTTCGGATGCGCATCGAGGAAGAATCCGTCACTGGCCAGTGAAAGCGTCAGCGCTTTCCGGACCGCTTCGCTCCCCTCGCTCGGTTCAAGGCCTACCGACAGTATCACCATTTCGGCTTCGTAATCATACATCGAGCCGGCCAGCGTCTTTTCTCCCAGAAGCCTCAAATTCCCGTTCTTAAACTGGACAATTTCGCCCGGCAAGCCCCGTATATACTTTACGCCTTCATGTTTTGAACGCTGGAAGAGCTCCTCAAACCCTTTCCCGAAAGCGCGGATATCGATGTAGAAAACCTTTATTTCCGTATCAGGCCAGTGTTCCTTTATCAGAAGAGAGTCCTTGACGGTGTTCATGCAGCAGACGTTGCTGCAGTACGCGTTGTTCTTGTCTGACCTGGAACCGATGCACTGGATGAAAGCAACGGACTTCGGAATCTCGTGATCCGAGGGGCGGATTAGGTGCCCCTTCGTCGGCCCCCCTGCGTTTATCATGCGCTCGAATTCGAGGCTCGTAATGACGTTCGGGGATTTCCTGTACTGGTACTGCGGAACCTTGGACGCGTCAAAGACATCGACCCCGGTACAGACCACGATGGTGCCTACCTCGATGGTTTCCTCCGTGTCCCTGTCGGCAAAATCGATGCATTCCCTGTCGCAGGCTTCCACGCACTTTTCACATACCCGTACGCCGCCCCTGTTTAGACAGAGGTTCATATCTACGAGGTATTTTGAGGGCACTGCCTGCGCGAAGGACAGATAAATCGCATGGCGCGTAGCCAATCCGATATCGAATTCATTGGGCGTGCATTCGGGGCAGACATCCGCGCAGTCCCCGCAGGATGAACATTCCGAGGACACGTAGCGGGCCTTGTGTTTTATCGTTACGGTAAAATTACCCACGTAACCGCTGACATTAGTCACCTCGGAGAGCGTCATGAGTGTTATGTTCTCATGACGGCCCGCTTCGGCCATCTTCGGCGCGAGAATACATATCGAACAGTCCATGGTGGGGAAGGTCTTGTCGATCTGCGCCATCCGCCCGCCGATGCTCGGTTCCTTTTCGACAAGCGTTACCTGGTATCCGGAGTCCGCCAGGTCAAGCGCAGCCTGGATCCCCGCAACGCCGCCGCCTATTACCAGTGATTTCTTGATTACGGATACATCCACCTCTTCCTGCGGCTCGAGAAAGCGCGCCCGGGCCACGGACATACCCACCAGGTCCTTGGCTTTTTCCGTGGCGCTTTCCCTGTCGTGCAGATGCACCCAGGAACAATGCTCGCGGATATTGGCCATTTCCAGGAGATACTGATTCAGGCCCGCGGCCTTTATGCAGCTTCTAAACGTGGGTTCATGCATCCGGGGCGAGCAGGCCGCCACAACGATGCGGTTCAGGCTGTGCTCCGCGATATCCTTCTTGATCTTTTCCTGTCCGGGTTCGGAACAGGTGTAGAGCTGATGCTCGGTAAAGACCACGTTCGGTAGAGTCCCTGCATACGCGGCTACATCCTCACAATCCAGGGAACCGCCGATGTTCAATCCGCAGTGACACACATAGACGCCGATCCTCGGATCAGGCCGCCCGGTCTGTTCGTGTCCGTGTCCGTTGTTCTTCAATCCGCATGTCCTTTCTTCGAACCGCTGCCTCCGGTTCCATGATCATATCCTGCCTGAAAGGCAGCCAGGTTCAGCTTCTCGGTGCCTGCAGGAATACTGTCTAATATCGCTTTCTTCATGGAATCATAACTCACTATCCCCGTGACAGACGTTATAAATCCGAGCATGACGATATTTGCTATAATCACCCGCCCGAGTTCTTCGGCTATTCCCGTGGCAGGCACCTTCCTGATATCGAGTCCCGGCCGATCCGGAATAGTCTT
>SPDA01000065.1 GCA_004525155.1 Spirochaetales bacterium | reverse complement strand
TCCGCGATGTCCGCCACTGCCTCGAAATTGGATTTCCCGAGGGTACCGTAGGCTGTTAGTCGTACAGGCAGAGGATCGGTCAGAATAAACCGGAAGTCCCCCTTTTCATTGATAGATATCGAAACGGAGGTATCAGGGCCGCCGTTTATGATGGTTTTGCGGTTCACGGCCTCGAGGTCAAAGGACCAGTCTTTGAAACTTCTTGCTCCCGCCCGTATCCCGGATACAGTGATGTGTCCTTTCCAGTCCTTGTCCAGAGCCGAGCGCAGATCCTTTCTGGCGAGAGGCATTCCGCTTTTACCGGATATTTCGACGTTGGCAGACACCGGCCGCGTTCCTGACTGCACCTTGTAGGAACTGGACAAATAAAGTTCACCGGTGGAAAAATCGAGCTTTCCCGAGGTGTTCTGCAGGTTGCTGGTTCTGTAGGAAAGTGCGAGTTTCGTAAGAACCAGACTGGAGGAATTCAATTCAAAACCGATATCCGCGTTCGCATCCTCTCCGAAGAGCCTGCCGTTTTTCATGACAAGAGAACCTGAAATATCGGGCTCCCTGAGCGGTCCGGATATCAGGGCAAGGCCGGAAACCCGTCCTTCCACCGGCAGGCCCTTTATCCTTTCAAGGGGCGCGTTTTCCATGGAAATCCTCGCCGAGATTCCCGCCTCCCCGATGGATAGACTCGTTTCGTACTGTTCTCTTTCCTGAAGGTCCTTGAGACTCACCCATCCGGCGGCCTTGAGGGGGGCAAATGACTCTACCTTCAAATCCCCGGCGCCGTGCAGCCGGGAAACAAGATCCTGGTAATCGACATTATAGAGAACAACCCTGTCCCGGTTGACTTTGGCGGCAAATTGAAGTTCCGGAGCGAGGTCGGGCAGCAGCGGAAGGTTTGTCACGAAACAGCGTTTTACGACCGCCTCCCAGGTTTCGGTATCCTGGAAATAACCGCTGACATCCGCCGTTATGACCGGCTTTTCCTCGAAAAAAGGCAGGGGCAGTTCCCGTGCGGAAGCCTGAAAGGAATAACTGCCGCCGGTGAAAAGCACAAGCACATTGAGTCCGTAACTGCCCCGGGCAATGAAACTTTCGTTGGGAACGAAAGAACCCGACAACTTGAAGGCATAATCATTGATGATGGAATCTGTATCGAACCTGATGTTATGCCTGTCTTCGAAAGCCACATTAAGAGAGCCGCCGGCAGTTACCTTATCCCAGCGGACATCGTATCTGGGAATAATGATGCTTTCATTGTTGCCGCTCAGGCTTGCATTAATGTACCTGCCTTCTTCGCCCGCATCATTCTGTGCGAGCAGAAGCTGCTGGCAGACGAAGGAAAATTTGGAGCCGTCGCTTGTGGCATACAGGCTGGAAGTTACATTGAAATCACCGGCGATATTTTTCACCTGTTCAGGGATCCGTCCGCCTGTTCCGGAGAGGAACAGCACGTCTTTCACGGGCAGATTTACCAGGGATGCTTCAGCCTGCAGGAAAAAAGGGGAAAACTGAATGGTTCCGTCAATGAGAAAAGATCGGCCGAGCGCGGGATTTCCTGCGGAACCGAGGCTTCCGGACAGGGACAGCTCTGCGGATTGAAGGCTTACGTATTTCAGGATACAGGCCAATTCATTAAAAGCGAGGGAACCGACGGATGCGTTTTCGGAGTGCAGCAGGATGCCCTCGCTGTTGTAGCCAAGCAAAAAGTCACCCTGAATCTTTTCATCATTCAGGTAGGGGAAATTCCTTATACGCAGGGTGCCTTCCGGCCGTAGCGTTCCCAAGGGCAGAATGCCGGAAAAACCTATGCCTCCATAGGGAGTATCCGCGTCAAGGGCGGAAATGGTTGCCGAAACCTCGTTTCCGGAAAAACTGACCTCCACAGGCACGGGGAAAGGCAGGGCGCTATGCACGATCGTCGTACCGATATTCCCGCCGTAGGTGTATCTGCCGCTTCCCCAGTTGTAACCGAAGGAACCGGTACCCGTGAGCTTCAGGGAAAACAGATCATCGAGGCCGCCCTGCCCCAGCACGTCCTTACCCAGGTTTTTAAGCCCCCTGCCGGGGTTGATAAAAGACCCGGCCCTGAACGCGTCGCAGATGAAAGAAACCGAAAAAAGTTTTTTATCGGTATAAAGGCTCCCGGAAATATCGATGCGTGATTTATCCTGAATTTTGACAACATCCCAGCGGCCGGGTGAGTAATTGACCTGGAACATGAGCCGCGGCATGGAAAAAAGACCGGAGGAAAAACGGTCCAGCCTGACCTTGAACTGGGACCAGGCGAGGTCCAGGGCCAGGGACCCGTTTACGGTGATATCGGTATTGACGAAGGCCAGAACGGAAGCGGGGTCTGAAAATTCCACCGCTCCCCGCCCTTTCATGTCGATATCAATTACGTTGTTGTTAAGGCGCAGGGTGAAAAAGAATCGGCTTAGATCGGCCTGCATCCGTTTTTCCGCAAACGCAAGACGGATGTTTTTTCCGTTTACCCGTATCGAGCCTTTCCCGCTGCCTCCGGCAAACATGCCTTTCGCAAGGTCCAGATATTTTTTATCCTGTTCCAGGTCCGTGCTGATAACGGCGTTTTCGAGCCCTATTTCCCTGACTGAGAGGGCCCTGTCGCGGGAAAAAAGCCTTATAAAACGGTAATAAACCTTCAGGTTTTTAATTGCTGCCAGTTCCCTGTTTCCGTCGTACAGACGCAAGCCTCGAATTTCAATGAAACTGAAAATGGACGGGACAATGGAATCATAACGTACCTTCAGGCCCAAAGCAGTTTCGAGCTGTTCAATCAGCTGGGTTTTAAGCAGGGCGAACCTTTCATCAATCACGGCGCGCGCAGGTTTCAAAAACACGGCTGTCCCGGTAACGAGAACAATGAGTATGACAATCTGGGTTAGATGGATCTTCAGCCTGGTTCGCGCCAAAATGGATAACTCCTGCAAAAGGATAGCACAGAAATCGAAAAAAATCTTCCGCCGTTCCCGGCTGTTGCCAAAGCCTTAAACCTGCTACTATAATTTCCCTATGTCACAGGAAAGTATTCTGCGGAATTTTATCGTTTTTGAAGGCCTCGACGGGTCCGGCACCACGACGCAGACCTCCCTGCTCAGGGAGAGACTTGAAAACGGGGGCCGCCCGTGCCATGCGACCTTTGAACCGACCCGGGCGCCAATCGGGACCATGATACGCTCTATCCTGGGCGGCGGGACCGCTGTTACGCCGTACACCATGGCACTGCTATTTGCCGCTGACCGGCAGGAACACCTGTACGCGGAAAACGGCCTTGCCGCTCTGGCCGCTTCAGGCATCACCGTCATTTCCGACCGGTATCTTTTCTCCTCCCTCGCCTACCAGTCAGGCGAATGCGGTTTCTCCTCCGTGCTCTCCCTTAACGCAAATTTTCACCTGCCGGAAATTCTCTTTTACCTCGATCTGGACCCGGAAATCTGCATGGAGAGAATTGCCGGCAGGGGCCGGCAGGAAATATACGAAAACCTGGCCAAGCAGAAGGAAGTATACGGTTTTTACCGGCAGGCTCTGGAGCATTTCAGCGATACCGCCATGCGCATCGTACGCCTGGACGGGAACCTGCCCATCAGGGAGCTTGCAGAAAATATATGGAATTATCTGGCCTGAAAGCCGATACTTTGACTGTATGAAACGTTTTGCACTGCTTCTTGTTCTGGTTACGGTTTTTTCCTCTGCGCAGGCCTGGGCTTACAAGATCCTCTATGCGGAACAGTATTACAGGCTCTACCACAAGCATCTCTACCAGTACCCGGAAGATATAAGCGAGGCGATTTATTACCTGGAACTTGCCCTCAAGGCCGATTTTGCCAACCCCTTGAATGCCCTGGCCGTCATCGGGACAAGGGTGGAATGGGAAAGGTACAGGCAGCTCTTCAAGGTGCATGTCAACCTGAAACTGACGGAGAATTACCTGAAGCTCGGCAGCAAATATGACAAGATGTACGCCTATTTTTTCAACAAGCCCTGGAAGGAAACAAACCTGAAAAGCCTGGAAAAGGCGGAACGCATCTACAACATGGCCTATTACTACTGGACGGAAGCCCGGGGTACCGCGGAATCCATCGCCCCCTCCTATATCCACCTGGACGAAATTCAATTCTGGGAAGATGAATTATTCCGGATGAAAAACGGTGATCTGGACTACGAAGAGATAATTGACGCCCAGCTGTCAAGACTGAAAAAAGTACGGGCCCTGTTCGAAGCGATGGATGATACCACCTACTGAATAAACATGGCGTCGCCGTAGGAGAAAAACCGGTACTTTTCCCGTACCGCCTCCTCGTAAGCCTGCCTGATGGAATCGACGCCGGCAAAAGCGGAAACAAGCACCAGGAGGCTCGACTCCGGGGTGTGAAAATTCGTTACAAGCTGTTTCACGATTCCGAAGCTGTAGCCGGGGGTTATGAACAAACCGGTCCTTCCCCTGCCTGCCTGAAGCAGCGTTCCCTTCCAGGCGGATTCCAGGGTCCGCACCACCGTGGTACCTACGGCGCAGACGTGACGGCCTGCCCTATGGGCGGCGGTTACGGCAGCCGCTGTCTCATCCGATACGAAGTATTCCTCCTCATGCATGACATGATCTTCGATATTCTCCGCCCTTATGGGCCGGAAGGTTCCGAGTCCCACATGCAGGGTGACAAAACAGTATTCGATGCCCCGCTTTGTCAATTCTCCGAGCATGGCCTCCGAGAAATGCAGACCCGCCGTGGGGGCGGCCACGGAACCCTTTACGGAGGCATAGACCGTTTCGTACCGCTTCAGGTCCTCTTCGTTATCCGGACGCCGGATGTAGGGCGGCAGAGGCACGTGGCCGTTTCTTTCCAGGTAGTCTTCAGACAGGGGTTTGTCAAAATCGATGTACAGGTATTCATCCCCGGCAGAAAAGGCGCCGCCGCCGGTACCCTCGGGTTCTCCCGCATCTATGGTCCCGGCAAGCCCCTCGGGAAACACCACGTATTTTCCTGACAGGCTTTTACGTTTCCCCCTGGCAAGTATTTTCCAGCGCAGGGCGGATACCCGTTCGACGAGAAGAACCTCCATCTCCCTTGCGGCAGAAAGGCCATCTGCAGACCTGCCGTAGATTCTGGCCTTGACCACGGAAGTATCGTTGAAGACAATCAGGGTTTCCGGCGAAAGGAGATCCGGGAGGGATGAAAACCAGTCGTGCCGCACCGTCCCGGAAGCCCTGTCCAGCACGAGGAGCCTCGAGGCGCCGCGTTCCGCCGCCGGACTTTGCGCGATTAGTTCTTCAGGCAGGTTAAAAGAGAAGGTTCTGGTCTTCATTACCTTTCACTTCCAGCCCCAGATGCCGGTAGGCAAGCGGCGTCACTACCCTGCCCCTGGAAGTCCTCTGGATAAAACCCATCTGGATAAGGTAGGGTTCGTAAAAGTCCTCAAGCGAATCAACCGCTTCGCCGGCGGAAATGGCCAGGGTTTCGGCCCCTACAGGACCCCCGCCGTACTTCTCGATGATTATCCTGAGTATTTCCCGGTCGTAGCGTTCCAGGCCGTAGCCGTCTATTTCGAGCTGCCGCAAGCCTGTATCAACGATGCCGGGGTTCACGGTTCCGTCACCCGTTACCTGGGCGAAATCCCGCATGCGCCGGAGCAGACGGTTGGCGACCCTGGGCGTTCCGCGGGAGCACCGGGACAGCCGTTCCGCTGCCTCCGCCTCGAGGGGCACTTCGAGAATCTGCGCTGACCTGTTCAGTATGGTCAGAATCTCGAGGGGCGAGTAAAAATCGATTCTGAAAGAAATGCCGAACCTGCTGTACAGGGGACTTGCCACCTGTCCCGGCTTGGTGGTTGCGCCTATAAGGGTGAAGGGTTTTAATGGAATCCGTATCGATCTCGCGGCAGGTCCCTGGCCTATTATCCAGTCCAGCTCGTAATCCTCCATGGCGATGTACAGCATTTCCTCCAGGGCCGGTTTGAGCCTGTGAACCTCGTCTATGAAAAACACGCTTCCCTCCGTCAAACTGGTGAGCAGGCCCGCCATGTCTTTCGGTTTTTCCAGCGCCGGCGCTGAGGTTACCTTGAATTCCTTTCCCAGTTCGTTCGCAATAATACCAGCCAGGGTGGTTTTTCCCAGACCCGGAGGTCCGCTTATAAATACGTGGTCGAGGCTTTCTCCGCGTATCTTGGCAGCCTGGATAAAAACAGAAAGATTGTTCTTTATCGACTGCTGTCCCTGAAAATCCTTGAGCAGCTTGGGCCGGAGGGGCGCCTCTTTTTCATCCTCCGGCTGATGATAGGTACCGGAAAGAAAACCGGGGTTCTCCATTACTTGTTACTCAGCCGTATAATGGCTCTTTTAAATATCTCTTTTTCCAGGTCTTCCGCCGCGGGCGCCCCGGTGTTCCCGGCAGCCGTTCCCTCCGCCGGACGTTTCAATTCCTGGGCAAGCACTCGGACCGTTTCCTGGGCTTTTCCGCGTTCGAATCCCATATCCGTCAATGCGTCCACAATATCGTCAAAAACGCCGGGGGCTTCCGTATTGCGGGTCAACTTTCCCCTCATGGAAAGTACAATTTTCGAGGCCGTCTTCTTGCCCAGGCCTGGAACACGGGCCAGGGCGTCCACGTCTTCAGCGTCCAGGGCGGTAATGAACTGTTCCGGGCCGATGCCCGACAGAATCTTGAGCGCCTGTTTCGGTCCAATCCCCGTTATTTTAAGAAGATCGAGAAAAAGGTCCCGCTCCTGCTCGGATAAAAAACCGTAGACCTTCATGGCGTCTTCCCTGTGGTAGAGCCAGGTGAGGATTCTGATTTTTTCCCCGGCAGCGGGCAGTTTCAAGGCTGTGGAGGAGGTGACGGCTATATCCCATTCGATACCGCCGGTCTCGAGGCAGACGGACTGAAACCCCCTGTAGGTGATTGTCCCAGAAAGACTGTTGAACATGCTACATTACCGCCCTGTGGTGATAGTGACAGATGGCGGCTGCCAGGGCATCGGAGGCGTGATCAGGCTCCGGAATCTCCGCAAGACCCAGAATGAGTTTGACGAGAGCCTGCACCTGTGATTTTTCGGCCTTGCCATTTCCAACGATAGCCTGTTTCAGGGCCTGGGGTGGATATTCTCTCACGGTTATGCCGTTCTGCTCCATCGCAAGCAAAACAACTCCTTTTGCCTGGGCTACGGGAAAAGCGGTGGCGCTGTTTTTGGCGAAATACAGGGATTCAATACCGCTTTCCGCCGGGTTGAAACGTTTCAGAACCAGGCATAAGGCATCATACAGCGTCCGCAGTCTCTCTCCCGTTGGAACATGCGGTTTTGTTTCGATCGTGCCGAACTCAAGGCATCGGATTGTGCTGCCGGCCGCCTCGATAATGCCGTAGCCGGTTTGAGCGAGCCCCGGATCTATGCCGATAATCCGAATCATTCCTCGTCAAAATCGAAATCATCAGGAATATCGATATTTGAGGCAACGTACTGGACATCCTCATGGTCTTCGAGTTTTTCCAGAAGTCTTAAGACTTTCCTCGTGGTTTCAGCCTCCAGGGTAATGCGCGTGTCCGGGAGCATCGAAATTTCCGCAGATGATTCCTCGAATCCGGCCTTGTTCATGGCTTCCAGAATCGATTCAAAAGATTCCGGTTCCGTAATCACCTCGATTGTTCCGTCCTCGTTGGTCACGTCGTCAGCGCCCGCGTCCAGTGCCGCTGCGAAAACATCATCCTCCGAATACTTTTCACCGTCAAAATACATCACTCCCTTCCGCTTGAAGAGATAGGACACGCACCCCGTTTCCCCGAGGTTGCCGTTTCCCTTGGTAAGCATGTTCCGCACATCGGCAGCTGTCCTGTTCCTGTTGTCTGTCAGGGTATTGATGAGGATGGCAGCGCCTCCCGGGCCGTAGGCTTCATACGTGATTTCGGTATAGTTTACGCCTTCAAGATCGCCTGTACCTTTTTTGACTGCCCTGTCTATGTTTTCCTTGGGCATGTTTTCCGCCTTTGCCTTGAGTATGGCAGCGCGGAGCCTGGGGTTGGCTTCCTGATCACCGCCGCCAAGTCTCGCAGCAACAGTGATTTCCTTGATAATCTTGGTGAATATTTTGCCCCTCTTTGCATCGAGGGCGCCTTTTTTATGTTTTATACTTGCCCATTTACTATGGCCGGACATGGATATCTCCTTTCACTATAAAACAGGCTATCACGAAAAAAAACCTCACGTCAATGAGGCTGTGCAGGAAGCGGCCAATTTAATGTCTCCGGCAGGGGCGATTCATCAAGTTCCGCCAGCAGGTC
>SPDA01000570.1 GCA_004525155.1 Spirochaetales bacterium | reverse complement strand
CTGACGGTGCGGGACTGCTACATTCATGACAACAGCGTGTATGCGGGGTATATCTATCTGTATACAGGCAGCCTTACTTTCGAGAACAACCTCGTTGAATATAACGGCGGCCCCCTGGAAATCCATGATGACGATTATTACTTCACGATTTACGATACCGAGGACCTGGAACTCATCGATGAAGCCCTGGGGCTCGAGGACAGGGGGTTCCATTTCAGCGGCAACGAGTTCTACTTCAATCGAGGAGAATATTACGGCGAAGGCGGTATGGGCTCCTATGAGGAAGACGGCGGGCAGTAAATTTCCCCGCCCCGTCTCGGCGGCCTGTTCTTATTTGCCCGAGGGCCTGCCGGGGCCGCGTTCGAGAGCCAGTTTTCCCGTGCGTATCGATTCGAGGATGTTATAATTCTTGAAGAGGTTGAAAGCCGTATCCACGGAGTTCGAATCTCCCGTAACTTCCAGGGTCCAGACTGTTTCCACGGAATCCACTACCCGCGCGCCCACCGCCGTTATAATCTGGAGGATCTCAGAGCGCTTGTCCGGGGTCACCTGGAGCTTGATAAGGGCGTGTTCCCTTTCCACGCAGTTTTCCTGCTTTATGTCCCAGGCCTTTATCACATGAATCAGTTTTTGCAGCTGTTTTTTCACCTGCTCCAGCACCCGATCATCGCCTTTTACGACGATGGTGAACCTGCTTTTACCTTTAAGTTCCGTGTGCCCAACGGTGAGGCTCTCGATATTGAAACCCCGCCTGGAAAATAAACCGGAGATGCGGGTCATGACGCCGGGTGTATCATCGCAGAGCACGGATATGGTGTGCCTCATCGGTCTTCCCCCTTTTCGATGGAATCGAGCAGGCTGCTGCCTACAACCATGGGATACACGTTGACTTTGTCTTCGATGACAAACTCGATAACGCACACGCGTTTAAGGGAAAGCGCTTTTTCAAGGGCCGGCACTATGCCGCCGGAATCGGTGACGCGGATGCCTTCACCGCCGAGTGCTTTTGCCAGCAGGGAAAAATCGACCTGCTCCCCGAGACAGCAGGACTGGTAGCGGCTTCCGTAGAAGGCGTCCTGCAGCTGGCTTATCATGCCGAGCCTGCAGTCGTTCATGACAAGCACGAGAACAGGTATGTCCTCCGCCGCTGCCGTGGCTATCTCCTGGCAGTTCATGAGAAAGGAGCCGTCACCGGAAATGCTCACCACGGGGCGGTCCGGTTTGCCGATTTTCGCTCCCATGGCGGCCGGGCTGCCGAATCCCATGGTCCCGAGGCCTCCGGAAGTAATGAAGGAACGTTCCTCGTCCACGGGAAAATAATGGGCGGCGAAAATCTGGTGCCTTCCCACGTCCGTGACGAGCACGGGATTCGGCAGAATTTTTTTAAGGGCCATAAGAACTGCGGGGATCGACAGGGTCCCGCCGGTTACGGGCAGGGGATGCTCTTTCGCGATCTGCCTAAGGTGCGAAATCCATTTTCCGTGGTCTGCTTCATCCGCCAGGTCGAGCAGGTCCCCCAGGATGTGCTTGATATCTCCTACGATGGGCAGGTGGACGGCCACGTTTTTGCTTATCTCCGCCGGATCGATGTCCACGTGAATGATGGTGACGTTTTGCGCGAAGTTTTCGAGGGGACCTGTGGAACGGTCGCCGAATCTTGTACCCAGCGCCAGGATAAGGTCCGCCTCCGAAACAGCCCGGTTCGCTTCTATCCTGCCGTGGTACCCCATGAGCCCAAAACAGTATTCGTGGGAGTTCGGGAAAGAGGCCTTGCCCATGAGGGTGTACACAACGGGTACCCGGATCTTTTCGGCCAGCAGTTTTGTTTCGTTCACCGCATCTGCGGAGGCTATCCCTCCGCCGGCGATGATGAGGGGCCTCTCGGCCTGCTGAAGGAGCTCTATCGCCCTTTTTATCTGTCCCGCATGCCCCCTGGTCGTCGGCTTGTAGCCTTCCAGTGGCGGGGTTTTTACGTGATGCATGGCAAATGTTTCAGTCTGCACGTCTCTCGGTATATCGATGAGTACAGGCCCCTTTCTTCCCGTTGAGGCGATCAGGAAAGCCTCTTCCAGAATCCAGGGCAGGTCTTTTGCCTGCTGCACGAGGTAGTTGTGCTTGGTGATGGGTATGGTTATTCCGGTGATGTCCACTTCCTGGAAGGCGTCGTAGCCTATCATGTTCCTGGGAACCTGCCCAGTAATGGCAACTACCGGTATCGAGTCCATGTAGGCCGTGGCAAGTCCCGTTACCAGGTTCGTTGCTCCCGGTCCGCTGGTGGCCATGCATACGCCGGTCCTTCCTGTTGCCCTGGCGTAGCCGTCAGCCATGTGCGCCGCACCCTGCTCGTGCCTCGTCAGTATGTGTCTGATTCCCGAAGTCTCCAGCAGGTCATAGATGGGAAGTGTCGCTCCCCCGGGATACCCGAAAATTACGTCTACGCCCTGAGCTTTGAGCCCCCGAATAAGAGCTTCGGCTCCTGAGATGATTTCATCCGGCATAAAAAAGATAGTT